>JBFYTT010000047.1:0-2717 GCA_041300425.1 Roseiflexaceae bacterium | reverse complement strand
TGACATCGCGTGACACGACGGGGTGAATCTGGACGGTGCGCAATGGCAGTGCTGCGATGCGCTTGGCAATCGCGGCGGTGATAATCGAACCTTCTTCGGCGATGGTCTTGCCGGTTTCGGGGTCGACGATGTCTTCACGCAGCTTCTGGAGGGTCAACAGCTGGGCCGAGACGGAATGCAAGAGATGCATGTTTTCATCTTCGGCGTCAATTTTCTTGGGAGGCACAGTCAGAGTACTGCCCTGGACCAACAGCAAATCGCCAGTGATGATGTCGCGGTATTCGCGCTGGGCGATGACGGTGCCCTTGCCTTTGACCAGTTCCTTGGCCTCCTCGTAGATGCCTTGGGCGGTCTGGATTTCGCGGTAGACACGGCGATATGGGGTCTCGAGGAAGCCCATTTCGTTGACACGGGCAAACGTCGACATCGTGCCGATAAGACCGATGTTTGGACCTTCGGGCGTCTCGACCGGGCAGATACGACCATAGTGCGAATGGTGGACGTCACGGACTTCGAAGCCAGCGCGGTCACGACTCAAACCACCAGGTCCGAGGGCAGACAAACGACGCTTGTTGGTCAGCTCGGCCAGCGGGTTGGTCTGGTCCATGAATTGCGACAACTGCGAGCCGCCGAACCACTCGCGGATGGCCGCGAGCACGGGACGGATGTTGATGAGGGAGTTCGGCGTTGCCGAGTCGGTTTCGACCAGCGACATACGCTCTTTGATAACACGCTCCATGCGCAGCAGACCGACGCGGAACTGCTGTTGGATGAGCTCGCCGACGGTACGCACACGGCGGTTGCCGAGGTGGTCGATGTCGTCGGCCTTCATGCCCGGGTGGCCGTTGTTGAGCTGGATCAGGCGCTCGATGATTTTGTAGATGTCGCGCACCAACAAGACGCGCACGTCGAGGCTCGGTGGGTCCATGGTGCCGTCGCGCTCGTACAAGTTCTTGTTGAGTTTGTAGCGACCGACCTTGGCCAGGTCGTAGCGGCGCTCCGAGAAGAAGTACGACTCGAGCAACGATTTTGCGTTGTCGAGGGTCGGTGGGTCACCCGGGCGCAAGCGCTTGTAGAGCTCGATCAGGGCTTCTTTGGAGTTGTGCGTATTGTCTTTGTCGAGCGTGGTACGCAGGTACTTGTGCTCGTATTTTTCTTCGAGGGTGCCAAACACCGCTTCGATGTGCTCGTTGTGGCCATTGCCGGTCAGTTCGCTGTCGTCGCACCAGCGGCCTTCGCCGTTGGCCTCGGGGCGCCATGCCAACACGGCACGGAGCAACACGGTGACGGGAATTTTGCGCTTGCGGTCGACCTTGACCGATACAACGTCGCGGCGGTTGGTCTCGAACTCGAGCCAGGCGCCACGGTTGGGGATGAGCTTGGCAGAGTGCAGGTCGCGACCGGTGTTGGGGTCACGCTCGGCGCTGAAGTAGACGCCCGGCGAACGAATCAACTGCGAGACGACCACACGCTCGGCGCCGTTGATGACAAAGGTGCCGTTTTCGGTCATCAAGGGGAAGTCGCCCAAGAAGGTGTCGGACTCTTTGATTTCGCCCGTGCTCAGAATGCGCAATTGCACGCTGACGCGCAACGGTGCCGAGTAGGTCAAATCGTATTCGCGGCATTCGTGCTCGTCGTGGCGCGGCGTGCCAAAAGCAAACTCGCCGAAGCGCAGTTCGAGGTTTTTGCCGGTGAAATCGGTAATTGGCGAAATTTCGCGGAACAGCTCCTTCAAGCCTTCGGATCGAAACCAGTTAAAACTGGCAATCTGTGTTTCGATGAGATTGGGTACGTCAATTGCGTCGCGCTCTTGACCGAAGGTGTGCCGCAGTTTGCGTTCTTCGGAACGGGGTCCGTTGGGAAGAATCAGCGGTGGCAATGCGACATGGACATTCTTAGGAGACATGGAAACCTCGCTTCAATCGGGCGGTAACCAAGTTGTACCGGGATCCTGTATCACGCGTAATGCAAAAAACACCCTACCCGGCGGTTGTCGTCTGTTGTGGACGCTTTTGCCTGGTATCGTGTTACTCCGTGCATGGATTCGCAAAATCGCCAATCGAAAACTGTACAGGGTACAGTCACTATATAGCGAAAGTGAATGATACTACACCTGGTAATGGATGTCAAATTGCTTGAAGGTGCACTGTAATGCATCCGCAATGGTATTAATCGAGCCGTGCACGGCATTCATATGCGCTTTCGTGCGTCTGTTGCGGGTATGGTACAATCGTTGCACCAAACAGCTTTTCGCACCCGTGTGTGTGTACCGTAAGGATAGATTTGCATGCCTACTGTCATCGGCATCCGCTTCAAGGATTCCGGCAAAACATACTACTTCGACCCTGCCGAAGTAACCCCGCTTGATCTCGGCCAATCCGTCATTGTCGAGACAGCCCGCGGCCTCGAGATGGCTCGGGTGGCCGAGATTGCGCACGAGGTCGAAGAGTCCACCATTGTCGGCGAGCTCAAACCGGTCATCCGTTTGGCCGAGCCCGAGGACGATGCCCGCTGGAAGCAGCTCAACAGCCGCCAAGACGAACTGTTGCGGCGTTGCCAAGAGAAAATCGCCGAACACGAGCTGCCTATGGGCCTGGTCAAGGCCGAATACAGCTTCGATGGGTCGCGCTTGACGTTTTATTTTACGGCTGACAAGCGCGTCGACTTTCGCAATCTGGTGCGCGATTTGGCCCGTACCTTCCGCACCCGCATCGAAC
>JBFYTT010000029.1:0-5346 GCA_041300425.1 Roseiflexaceae bacterium | reverse complement strand
TATCGACAAATTGCGCCATCAAACCCATGTCGTGGCCAATCAGGATGACGGCGGTGCCGATTTCCTTCTGGACACGATCAATGGTCTCCATCACCTGACGTTGGGTGACCACGTCGAGTGCACTGGTCGGTTCATCGGCGATGATGACTTTGGGCTTGAGCAAGATTCCAATGGCAATACAGACACGTTGCTTCATGCCACCCGAGAGCTCGTGCGCATACATGTCAAACACATTGCGCTTGAGGTCGACCGACTCGAGCGAGTCTTTGGCGCGAGCAATCATGTCTTCTTTGGACATATTTGGGACGTGGGCACGTATTGCATCGACCATCTGAGCACCGATGCGCATGACCGGATTGAGCGAGTTCATGGCACCTTGGGGAATGTAGGCGATACGGCTGAGGCGTGCGAGTCGCATGTCTTCTTCTGACAGGCTCATCAAATCAACGCCGTCGACGTCGACACTCCCGCTTTCGATCCGACCCGGCGCCTTGATCATCCGCATCATGGCCAGCGCCATAGTGCTTTTGCCAGAGCCCGATTCGCCTACCAGACCGAGCTTTTCGCCGGCCTGGAGGTCGAGGTTGACCCGGTTCAACGCGGTCGCACGACCGAGGTCGGTATAATACGAAACCTGGAGGTCGCGTACCTGCAAAATTGCTGACATTGCTTACTCCGTTTTCCGTATACGTGGATTGGCCAACTCGTCCATACCCATGTTGATGAGTGCCAACGAGCTGAGAATCAGCACCATTGCAAATGCCGGCAAGATTGGCCACCACCACCATCCATTGAAGAACGCGCCTTGTGATTGCGCACCCCAGATGATGTTACCCAACAGCGGCTCACGCAGTGGTCCGAGACCCACGATTGCCAAGTAGAACGACGAGAACACGCCGTTGAACACTTGACTGACGAATGCTGCTGCAATAAATGGTAGCAAGTTCGGCATGATTTCGCCGAAGATGATGCCGCCATTGCCCACGCCCGAGAGTTTGGCTACCGACACAAATTGGCGTTCCTTCATGGACAGCACTTGCGATCGAATAACCAACGTTGGGGCCATCCATGCAAGCATCACCACGATGCCAGCCATCGTATAGATGGTCACATCGCGTTTATCGAGCGAAGACGCGATGATGATCTGGATCATGAACACGGGGATGGGCGTCAAAATCTGACAGATACCCTTGACAATGGTGTCGTACAACCCGCCGAAATAAGCCGACGTGAAGCCCAAAATCACACCTATCAACGTCCCAGCGGCACCGGCCAACACACCGATGAGGGCGGTCTGCCACAAGCCCCGCACCATGGCTGCGTACATGTCACGGCCAAAGAAATCACTGCCGAGGGGCAACTTGCCTGGCCAGTTCTCCATCCCGAAGTCGAGCAATCCCGGTGGCTGCTTAGAACGAACCGACAGCGGGAAGGCATGCTTGGGGTCAACGATGAACAGGCCGGTCAGGGTGAACAAAACCAGAAATGTCAGAATCAACAGCCCGACCAGCAAGCTCTTGTTGCGGCGCAAATAACCGCGTATCAGCTTCCAACGACTCGGTTGGATAGGTGGAGCAATGGGAGAAGTCAACGTTGTCATCTGTGCTCCTAGTCTTGCTTGATGCGTGGATCAAGCAGCGGGTACAAGAACTCGACGAGCACCATCAAGGTTGCCACCGACATGGTGATGAACAACACAATGCCATAGATCACCAAAAAGTCGTTGGATTGAATCGCCTGGGTCAACTTCGTACCGAGACCCGGCAATGCGTAGAGTCCTTCGACCACTGCACCCGAAGTAATGATACTGCCCAACGCGAGTGCGAACCCAGTGACCTGTGGCAGCATGGCGTTCCGCAGATAATAATCGCGGAAGATCACGCCCCCTTGCAGACCCTTGTGTTCGGCGAAGTTCACGTAGTCTTCACCTTGAATGGTCACACCCATGCCGCGCATCGACAACACCCAGCCTCCGACCGAACCGAGGATGAGCGAAATCGCGGGTAACATTTGGTGCCACATCACATTGAGCATGAAGCTGAACGACCAGTCTGGTGCGATACCGGTGGAATATGCTTGCCCCAGAGGGAATAATTTCAATTTAAATGCCAGTAAGAACAGCAAGAAGATTGCCAGCAACACCGGTGGTACGCCCATGAAGAGCACGAACGGTGTAGCAATCGACCGCATCCAACTGGGCGATTTGGGCCATGCCGCAATTGCACCCAGGAGATTCCCGATTATGAATGACAGTATCGAAGAGACAAACAATAGGGCAATGGTCCAGGGTAGGGATTCCATGATGATTTCCAACACGGTTTTGGGGAAACGGTTGAGTGATACACCCAAATCGAGTCGGGCAATACTGCCGATGTAGTCGGTATATTGCTCGAACAACGGCTTGTCGAGGCCGAACTTTTTGTTGTACGATGCCACGATTGTTTCGAGGTCACCTGCAGAGAAGCCACCGGTCCGCGCTAATTCGGCGAAGCGTTCGCGGATGGGATTGCGGTCAGACAATCGCGGGATGAAAAACGTAATGGTCGAGGCTGCCCAAATGACCATAATCAAGAAGCTTATTCGCCGCAGGATTAAACGATATCTCACAGTACTCTCCTTGGCTACAGCCAGTGGATAGACAACGCCCTCGTTGTGGCGAGTACTCTACGTTTGCGTTTTCGAGGGTGGGTGTTGGGTAAGAGGGGGGATGGAAACCGTCCGGCATCTTGCGATGCCGGACGGACGACGGATCTGATTAATTGCTAGCCTTCTTGAGGTTTTCAACGACCAGTGGTGACGTCTGTTCCCAGAAGGCACCGTTCACACCACCAGCGACGTTGTCTGCCGTTGGCCAGTTGGTCCAGTACGTCTGGTTGTATGGGATGCGGTGGAGCCACTGGATGACTGGGACGTCGATCTGGTCCTTCCAGTAGATTTCCATTGCTTGTGTTGCCAACTCGGTGAACTTAGGATCTGCGGAACCCAAAGGTGCCATCTCGTCCAAGATCTTGTCGTAGTCGGTGTTGATGTAGCGGGAGAAGCGGTTGCCGCCCGAGGTGGTACCGATGGCTGCACTGTAGCGGCTGTGATACAGCTGCAATGCGGCTTCTGGGTCACCCAAGGAAGCGCCGTGCCCGAACATGTACAAGCCTTCTTTGCCGTCTGCCATGTTCTGGTATGCATCGGCACCGAAGTTCACGTCAGCATCGAAGCCAGCGGTCTTCAGCATTTCGACCAACACCGGAACGATGTCGCTGTGAATGCCTTCGAAGCCGTTGATGACTGCGTTGACGGTCTTGCCGTCTTTTTCCCACAACTCGTCGGCGTTCTTGGTGAAGCCGGCTTCGGTCATCAACTTATCGGACTCGGCGACGTCGTACTTGCGTGGCTGATACTTCTCAACCAGTGCCTTGACACCAGCGGTGTCAACGAACTTCTGCAAGCCTGGGTACAACGGGAACGGATAGATGGTGGTGACTTTGGCGCCTTCGTAGATGACTTCGTCGATCTTGTCGCGGTCAACAGCCAAGCTGATGGCGCGGCGAACGCGAACGTCGTTGTACGGAGCGATTTGGGTGTTCATCCACAAGCTGTTTGGCCACCAGTCGAGGTATCCGTATGGTGGATTGTTGCCGGTGTGGGTGGTCACCTTGTCGTTTTGTGCCAAGATGTTGCCGATGACCGATGAGCGCATGTCCAGGGTTGCGTCGTACTCGTTGTTGACAACTTTCTGAGCGACCACGTCCATGTTCTGACCGACCGTGCCACCGATGTTGGTGATCACGACACGCTTGACTTCAGGTGCGTCGATGCGGCCAGCCGCAACAGCCCACCAGTCTTCACGGACGTCCATGATCTTCTGGTTTTCGTCCCAGAGAACGACACTGTACCCACCGGAGTGAGGCATGTCGTTGCCGCCTGCGAACTCATTCACGTCAGCCTGAGCGGACAGAACGTGTGCAGGAACGATCGGAATACCAGTGTCGAACTTCAACATCAGTACTTCGAAGGCGAAGCGAGGGGCTGGGATATTGAAGGTCACAACGGCCGTCAAATCGTCCACTGCTTTGACTTCTTTAACGTACTGCTTGAACTGCGCATGGTAGCCAAGCTTTTCGTTCGTCATTTGGCCTTCGAAGGTGAACACAACGTCCTTGGACGTGACAGCTACGCCGTCGCTCCACTTGGCGTCTTTGTTCATCTTGATGGTCAACTCGGTGAAGTCTGGCTTGGTGTACTCCATGCTGTCTGCCAACCAAGGAACTTCCTTGTCAGCAAAGATGGCATAGTAGGACAATGGTTCCCACAACAGCGCGTTGCCGTTCTGGTGGGTGTAGCCTACGGTTGCCCATGGGTTCGTCACGCCTGGGTTGGCAATCGACCATGCCAAGTTCAGGGTGTCTTCGCGAGCAACTTCAGCCAAACCGGTTGCAGGTGCTTCTTCAGCAGGTGCTTCTTCGGCTGGTGCTGCGGTTGGCTCTGCTGCAGGAGCTTCCTCAGCGGGTGCTGCGGTTGGCTCTGCTGCTGGGGCTGCGGCGCCACCACATGCAACGACCAAGAAGGCCATTACGAGCAGTGAAGCCAGGGCTTTGAAGCGGAACTTCATTCTCTGTCTCCTTCGACAATCATCTACGTCGCTCGCCCCCCTCTCAATCCCTCAACATAACTGACACTGGTGTGACAATCTGAAGCGACATTGAAAAAGAGATGATTTGACAAGGGTATTGTACCTCCTCATCATATCTGTTGTCAATTGTGAGTTTGTTGCGTTCATACGCGTCGGATTTGCCCCGTATCCGGCATCAACAAAACCAAACGCCACAACTCATTATATGAGTTGCGGCGTCTATTCCCATCGTGTAGTTCAGAGTGCGTCGGGATGACGCAGCATACCACGGGCGGTATACACCTCGGCTGCCTCGCGCACCATGGCTGCACACAATGGTGCTTCATACTGCTGTTCGAGTCGATCCGCAAGCGCGTCGAGCTCTTCACGGCGCGCGCGACCGGGGCGTAGGACATTGTACATTTCGATGATTTCGCCACGCGGCACAACCGTTAATTCCGCTGCCCGAGCGAAGTTCTGCGCCAACGGCACATACCCAGCTGCACGGGCTATCTCGGCCTGGGCAAGCAATGCACTGCGGTGCACCTGCAAGTCCTCGATGTGCAACGAACCGTCCAACGCGGCATCAATGGTGACATCACGCAGCGGGCGCCCACTGGCTGCCTGGAGTGAATCGCCTTCGTTGTCATAGAGCGGGTAGGTTGGCATCGCTTATACCTCTGGTTCCCAATCGAAGCGCAGTGCCTCGGGGGGCAAATCACGTATCTCTTCACTCTCAC
>JBFYTT010000021.1:0-2730 GCA_041300425.1 Roseiflexaceae bacterium | reverse complement strand
ACGTTACGAATCCACCCTTCGTGACCACGGAGGGTATATGCCTCGGACCCTAGTTTGGTGTCGTAGACATGAATCACCGAATCATTGCTCGCCCCACTCGCCAGATACCGACTGTCTGAGGACCAACTCAGGGTCGTGATGTCACCTACATGCCCGTCAAAGCGTTGCATGACGGTGAGTTGGCTAGACTCGTGGAGAGAAACCGTATTGGCGGTTGCGACCGCCAGGATCGCACCATCAGGTGCCCATGCGACAGGGCCAAAAGTGGTGTTGGTGATAACCCCGGTGGCAGCGAGTGACGCAGCGTTTGCTGCCGTAATGGGTTGATTGCTCGCTTGGATGGACGGTTGTGGCGTCGGAGTCGCCGCTACGATAGCCTTGCTGACGCTGGGCAGGGCCGTTGGACTCGTAGCAGCGGAATTAAAAGAACGAAACAATTCTCCGTCATACAACGAACGCAGTGGGCTGCCTGGGAGTACAAGGAGCAGGACAACGCACAACATAATGGCGACGACCGTCAGCGTTGCTGCCAACGCGACGACACAGCCGAGTCGCAGACTGGGGGTCGATGCGGGAGGTGTGGTAGCACTGGTGAGGGGCGGAACATTGCCGGGAATCATGTTGGCAGAGGAGCCTTGTTCACCATTGGCTGTGGCAAAACTGGCCGGGAGGGGTTGTTCTATCGAAGGGGCACTTGCCCCAAGAATCGCCATCGTTTGGAGTGCAGCCTGCATTTCTGTTGCGTGCTGGTACCGATTGGATGGCTTGTCTTGCATACCGCGGATGACGACCGCCTCCCACATGTCACTCAGACCAGGGACAATTGAGCGTGGCGATATGAAACGTGCACCGAGCGCGAGCTGTTCGGTGGTAAGTGGTGCGATCCCTGTTGATGCATGGTATGCGATTGCAGATACGGCATAGATGTCGCTTGCAGGCGATGCATCTGCGGTGCCTGCCAACTCAGGTGCACGATACGGTGATGCATTCCGGGCGAGGCTACGGAGCATCACAAACGGCAATACGAGCCAGCTCCCATCATCTGACACCAAAATGTCTGCCAACGTGGGTACACGTAACAGGACTGGCGTAGACATTGCATGCAGTGACGTCAGGAGCGTGAGCAACGTGGCGGTTTGACTGATGACTTCGGCCTCGGACAGCGGGCCATTGCGCATGCGCAGGGTTTGGCCGAGGGTGTGGGCGTTGGGAGCCACTGCGACAGCAGTGAACCCGTTTTCGTCGCTATAGGTGTCACTGAGCGTGCACATTCCGGGGATGGTGCGGCTCTGTACTGCACTGGCTGATGAGGCGAGCGATTCTCGTTCGGCCGGGCTGAGGGAAGTCCATTCTGCGACATAGACAAGTCCAGCAGTCTGTTCATCACGGCAGCACGAGACAACCACTCCTGCGGTGTCGTCAACCGTATATATCACACGGTAACGACCGTGGATGATGCGTTCAGGAAGGGTCATGGCGATCCTCTCTCGGACAATTACAAAAGTACGGGCGCGCTGATGGTACCCGCCTGTTCGGCAGCAACGACGCGATCAACCACTCGTCGCGCACTGCGTATCGAACCTTCGATAGACGCCATAAATTCTTGCTGGGTGTAATCACCAGTAAGGAAAAAATTGCCGATGGGTGTTGCCTGATCGGGTCGATAACGCTCCACACCTGGTCTGGCAGCATAGACCGAATTGGGGATACGCACGATGTGTGATTTGATTAATGTTGCGCCGATTGCTTCGGGGTGCAAGCCAGTGAACTCTTTGACGACTAGTGCGAGTATTTCTTCGTCGCTCATGGGGAAGAGTTTTTCGGCGGGTGCGACGACCAGTTCAATAATCGAACCTGTACCCTTGTGGTAGTCGGGTGATACGGTAGCCAGGTCTGCGTATACGCTGATGTGGGTCCCTGCACTGAAAATGAGGTTATCGATGTTCGTCACGACCCGGTCGTAGTAGAGTTGTACGGTAATCACAGGAATCCCGCGCAAATGCTTGAGATTATCAAGGACCGGGTGTTCACGCATGCTGTCGCTCATGACTTTGCGTAGGCTATGCACGGGCATCGCTGAAATGTAGGCATCTGCAGTCAGTATTTGCCCATCGGCGAGTTGGATGCCCGTCACACGGTTGCTGACACGGTCGTGCAGGATGGTGTCGACTTTGGCATCGAAGCGGATTTCGACGCCACGGTCGCGCAGTTGTTGCATCAGCGGTATCCAGAGTCGTTCGTGCGGCGACCCTTTGACGAGTCCCATTTTGGGAGCGTCTGTTTCTTTGGCGAAGTGCAATAGTGCAGTCAGTACGAGCTTGGCCGAAACCTGATCTGCTTTCTGGAAGTTCAACGCAAGTGCCATGGCATCCATGACTTTGTCGATGGTGCTTTGCCCCATGCCGTTTGCGAGATGCCAATCACGGTATGTGATGTCTGCTTGTGCGTCGATGTATGCTTGTGAGCCAAAAATCGGCTTCATTAAGCCGCGACCCATGGCGAGTTTTTCGGAAAACGTCATGAGTTTGCTTTTGGCGACACCAAAGAGCCCATTGAGCGGTGCCGGCAACCCTTGGTCGAATTCGATGGATGCATAGCCGCCGCCGGGCTGCGCGAAGGTCATTTCGGCGGGCTTCCAGTCGAAGCTGTCTTCGAGGCCGACTTCGCCGAGGAAGCCGAGTAAATTATGATACGCGCCAAAGAACACATGCAGGCCACTTTCGACCCAAT
>JBFYTT010000217.1:0-6582 GCA_041300425.1 Roseiflexaceae bacterium | reverse complement strand
TCTTGGGAATCTTTCTTCTGCTCCACCATCTGCTCCTTGCGCAAGAAGCAGCTCTGAGCGGGGCATCTCCAGAGGAGTAACAATGCGCGATCGCAAACGTGACTACGAGCTGTTATTCATTGTCTCGCCACTGCGTTCTTCGGAAGAAGAAATTGCCGCAACGGTAGAGCGTGTTTCACAGTCCATCGCTGCAGTTGGGGGTTCGTCGAACTCCGTGCAGCAGACTGCCCCGTGGGGCCGTCGCAAGTTCGCCTATCCCATGCGTGAGTACGCAGAAGGTGAAGCCAGCCGCCGTGTCTTCAACGAAGGATACTATGTTCTGGTGAACTGCACGTTGCCAACGATGCAGATCCGAGAACTCGAACGTGTCTTGAAGTTGAATGACTCGATCCTGCGTTACATGCTGACCAACGTCGAAGTACGCCCAGCAGTAGCACCAGCAGCCGAAGCCGAAGCACCCCAAGCCTAATCAACGTACTGTAGAGGTGAACCATGACTGAAGAAAATCGTCGCGCTCCCGCCCAGCGCCGCAAGTTCGGCGGGCGCCGTAAAGTCTGCATTTTTTGTGTAGACCAAATCGGTACGGTAGACTACAAAGACTTGAAGCGATTGCAGCGATTCGTGTCGGAGCGCGGCAAGATTCTGCCTCGTCGCCGCTCAGGGACTTGCGCAAAGCATCAGCGCTCGTTGACGGTTGCTATTAAGCGCGCACGACAGATGGCATTGATGTCCTTTGTCGGTTCCACCACGCGTAGCTAGTTTGTGCGGATTTACCGTGCGGTGCGTTTCACGCACCGCATTTGTCATTGATGTTGGATGCATCAGAAAGGACGGGCATGACGCAATCAAAGGACGAAGTCCGCGAACAGGCACGTCGTGTGACTACCAGTCGTGATCAATCACGACGCGGTCGCGAAGAGCGCCGGCGTCGATTAGTGCTTATCACAACGTTTTCAGCTATCCCTATCTCGGTCGTCGCTACGATTTCGGGCGTATTGTACGATCGGGTATTTGTACCGTCTCGCAGCGTCGCAACTGCTGCAGGGCAGACGTTGACTATGTCTAGCTACGTCACCGAAAAGCGACTGAACTTGACATCGCAGATAGCGCAAAATGTGTTGTTGGCTGCGTTTGGTGGCCAATTCGCAGAGCGCTTCCAACAACAAAATCCTTTTCTCGAGACCGAAGTCGCCGCCCTTTCTCTGACCAAAGAGACCGACGGGATCGTGGTTCAGCAATGGGTTGATCGCGTCATGCTCGAGAAAGCGGCAGCCGACCAATACCAAATCACTGCTGATGCAGGGATGGCAGATCAGTCGTTTATCCGCGATTACGGGCAAGTCTTTGGTGAAGCACCAGCGGCGGACGCGACCCCAACGGGTCCGACAGCCACGCCCGGAGGCAGAGAGCCTACTATGACTCGACGTCCGACACAGGGCGTACCGACTGCTTCTCCTGACGTCGCCAGAGCAGGTGCCTTGGTTGCGCCGATCCTGGATCAAATCTACAAGAACTACATGGATAGCCTCAAGGCAGTCGGTATCACGGGGAAGTTAACACGTGACGATTTCCAGCAAGCATTGCGGTCACAGTATGGGCGTCAAGTCCTGATCGAAGCTGTGAAGGCAAAGCTTGTCCCTGAAGAAGGGTTTGTTGCGTCGACGGTGGCCACCGGGTACCAGACGAGTCATATTCTGGTGCGTGTAGATGTCCCCGAAAAAGCAACAGACGCCGAAATAGAAGCGTTGTATGAGGCGAAAAAACCTCAGGCGCTCGAATTACTCGCCAAAATCAAGGGTGGTGCCGATTTTGCCACCACGGCAGCCAGCGAATCAGAGGATTTCACGAGCCGCAAAAAAGACGGCAAGATGGATGCCTTCGACGCCAGCGGTCGTTCTGTCGCCGGAACCACGTTTGCACCCGAGTACGTAACTGCGACATTGGCACTCGCCGAAGGTGAAGTCACTCCAGACCTGGTGAAGACGACCTTTGGGTGGCACATTATCCAGCTCAACGCCCTCACTGTACCGTCGGTAGAGGATCAACTCGCGACGGCTCGGACAGCTGCATTCGAAGAATGGGTACCAAGCTTGGCTGCGACATACCCAGTCACGTATGCAGTCCAACCAACCGAAACCGCTGTCCCAGCGCCAACGACTGAGGCCCCCATCGCTCCTACTGCAGCGCTCGGCGGTTATCCGACAGATACGCCTGAGCCAGCTGCAACAGCGACGGTCCAGGCCCCTGAACCGACGATGACATCAACCCCTACGAAGCAGCCCTAGTCCCACATCAACGAGACAGCGTGTCCACGCTGTCTCGTTGATATCATGTGCTGAAGGAGCATGCAATGCGCCGATGGAAGCCGTTCCCCTCCGCGGGACGTTGGTTGGCTCTCGCTCTTGCGTTGGTCTTCAGTGGGGGTAGTCTGTTTTTTGGGTGGTTGTGTTTCCAACGATTTGTCGGTGTCCCCACCAATTGGTCCATTGATTTGGATTTCTTTTTGCGCTTCCTGGGATTCCTGCTGATGCTTTTTCTCGCAGGTACCTCATGGATGCGTTTTCTGCGTGTGATTACCCTCTGGTACGGTCTTGATCGCAACGTCGTCTACATTGGTTCGCTCGGGAATCAAGAAATGGTCCCGCTCGAAGATATTTTGCGCCTTGATTTTGGCGTTCGAGTCGACGGACTGCCTGTGCCTATTATCCAAGGTATTGGCTGCTATTGGGGTACGGGTACGTCGAGTGACTCTGCCTCGGTAATGGTACGAAGCACCATCCCACCGAGTCGGTGTATCTTCATCGTGACGCACCAGGGCACATACGCTATTTCTCCCGAAGAAATAGAACTGTTCGTCCAAGAACTCGAACAGCGGAGACACTTAGGTGCAACCAAACAGCATGCAATAGAAGTCGTCCATGGACCATGGTTCAATACACCGTTTTGGAACGATGTGAGCAGTATTTACTTGTTAGCGCTTGCACTCGTGGTCAACATTATTGCTGTAGGGTTATTATCGTGGTACTACCCTATTTTGCCTGCAGAAGTCGAGATGCGATTTGACGCAGTCGGTGGCGTATCGGAGTTGCGTGCGCGCCATCAAGTTTTGTTTTTGCCATTAGCCGCATTCGGTGTGACACTTGTGAATTTCTTCGGCGCGTTAGTGTTTTTTCGTTACGAAAAACTTGTTGCACGGATGTTGCAAGGTGCTTCTGTCGTCGTACAAATCCTCTTTTGTGTCGCAGTCATTATGATTGTCGGTGGATAGCACCCGTCTGCGTTCGGTAGAAGAACCGTTGAGGTGACTACGTGTACGGCGAATACCTCGTTCTGATTAATCGTGTGGTGGGAAACGTCATATTGGTGGTGACGTTTTCTTTGTGTGCCTACATGACCATTCGTGCGTGGGGAGCTGCGACCGCACGCGCGCTGACGACGTTGTTGTTTGCTGTGGTAGTTGTCTCTGTTGCGGGTGTGCTGATACGACTTGCCAACGACAGCATGGTTATCGAGCTGCTCCTGCGGTCGGTCTGGGTCGGCATTTTGTTGGTGCCGGCTAGCTTGCTGCACATGGTGCTCGGGTTAACTGCATCACTCAAATCGCAGCGGCCGAACCTTGCAGTGACCATCGTCAACTACGCAGTCGCAGCGGTCGGAATCGCGCTTGGGCTGACGACCGATGCGTTTGTTTCGATGCCGATTCGGACCGGTCTGGTGCCTGCCCTGACACCGCAACCATTGTTTGTCTTCATTGCTGTGTATACATTTACGGTTACTACCGTTTCGTGGATCATGTTACTTCGGCTTCGCGATGAAGTAATGACCCCTGGTCTGCGTCGCCGTATTGGGTACATGGTGGTTGGCTGGTATGGGCCTGTACTGCTCACGTTCCCCGTGCTTTCGTTGTTGCCCACAGATTATCAACTGCCCGGTTTTGTCGCCGTGGCACTCTCCACTTTGGCAGCTCCCGTTTCGGGTGTCTTGACCGTTATCCTGGCATACAGCGCGACATTTGTAGGGACAGCACAGCCCGACCGAATAGTGAAGCATGATTTTGTCCGCTGGTGGCTCTACGGACCATTTATCGGAATGAGCATCATCCTGTTCTTGCAGGTGGTTCCTATATTCGCAAGGATGAGTCGGTTGCCTGTAGATGTGTGGAGTGTGTTTGGCATTATGGCGATGACCGTCGTGATGCCGGTGCTTGTCAGCCGCATACGACCGCTGCTCGATTCGCTGATTTATGCGAGTGACCAAGAAGAAATTGATTATTTACGCACATTACCTCGTACTGCATTCACCCAGGCCGATCTCCGTCGATTCCTCGAAAACACACTAACGGTGATTTGTGGGTCGAGTCAGAGCGAGTCTGCGTTTGTTGCTGCCCCGGATGAGTTCGGGGTATACAGCATCAAAATGCTATATGGTCCGCGTCGGTCAGTGCGCCAGCTGTGCGAGGCGCATCCGCTCGAAGCACTCATCGCAGAATTATCACAACACCCGAATTCTGACCTATATCGTGCACATGGATATCGATTTCAGCTTTTGCGCGATCCCGATCAACGCATCATTGGTCTGTTGGGACTGCATTGGAACGTCGAGTCACGTGCACCAGAAGTCGCACATCTCGTCGTCACGCTGACGCGCCAAATCGAGCACGCGTTGGTGATGGTACAAGTCCAACAACGTTTGTTTGATACGCTGCGCAGTATGGCGCCTGAAATGTCGACGCTCCAGCGAGTGAGCTCGCGTATTGAACAAGCCACTCCAGAGGCGCTCGAAGGCCTCGACGATGACGTCGCCATGCTCCCGGATTTCGTTAGTTTGGTGCGTGATGCGCTCACGCATTTTTGGGGCGGGCCAAAATTGTCTGACAGCCCACTCCTTTCGCTCAAGGCCGTGAAACGGTACGCTGAAGAGCAGAGTTTATCGCCTCCAAAAGCATTACAAGCGCTCCTGCGTCAGGCGATCGAGACCCTCAAACCAGAGGATGAAAGCCCGCAGACGGCAAACGAGTCGTTGCTCTACACCATCTTGGACATGCGCTATGTCCAAGGACGCAAGATACGAGATATCGCCAATCGATTAGCGATGAGCGAGTCAGATTTGTATCGTAAACAACGTATCGCCGTTGAAGAAGTTGCGCGCTCGATTACCATGATCGAAGAATCCTTGCCCGAAAAGGCTCAGAATCCTACTATACGGCAGTAGAATGCGGTGAATTACGATGCTGAATCGGTGGTAGAATAAACACCGGTCAGAGCTTTCAAGTCAGAAGGTACAACTGTGAGCGATCAAGCATATGATGTCGTGATTGTCGGTGCCGGCCCTGGCGGGTATGTTGCCGCGATACGAGCGGCACAACTCGGTCTCAAAACTGCTATTGTTGAACGCCAGTATATGGGTGGTGTGTGTCTGAATGTAGGCTGTATCCCCACCAAAGCGTTGTTGCACACCGCCGATCTCTACGAAGAGATACAGGGGAGCGCGAAGTTCGGCATCAAGGTTGCCGCACCGAGCATCGATTGGGATGCCACCATCAAGAACAAAGACGGCGTCGTCAAGCAGATGACCGCTGGCGTTTCGTTTTTGATGAAAAAGAACAAAATCGATGTTGTCAATGGGTCAGGGATGCTGGGCGACCGAGGGAGTGTCGTTGTCACTGCGGCCGATGGTGCAAAAAGTGTCATCACTGCCAAAAACACGATTTTGGCAACGGGTGCACGTCCACGAGAAATCCCTGCAATTGGCGCAGTGTTTGATGGCGAGTACATCTTGTCGTCATGGCAGGCGTTGAGCATGAAGCAGATTCCTGCGTCGTTGCTCGTAGTCGGTGCTGGCGCGATCGGTGTAGAATTCGCATCTATGTTCCGTACCTTTGGCAGCAAAGTGACCCTGATTGAAGCACTGCCACGGATTGTTCCCAATGAAGACGAAGAAATCAGTGCCGAACTGACCAAAGCGCTCGAAAAACGGGGCATTGTTATTCACACCAGCGCAAAGCTCAATTCGATTACCAAAACCGGCAAAGGTGTCAAAGCGGTTATTACCGATGCAAGTGGGAAAGAAATCGTTGTCGAGGCGGAGCGTGCGGTCGTCGGGGTGGGGATTGTTGCCAATACCTCCAATCTCGGTATCGAGCAACGTGGTGTCGCGCTAGACCAACGCGGTTTCATTACGGTTGACTCCCACATGCGCACGAACGTCGAAGGGGTCTTTGCAATCGGCGATTGTGCAGCAACCACCCCGTGGTTGGCGCACAAGTCCTCGGCGGAAGGTATTTTGGCGGCAGATGTCATTGCAAACCATAATCCAAAACCGATTGACTACAGTATTATTGCCGCATGTACCTATGCAACGCCCGAGATTGCAAGTGTCGGGATGACCGAGGCCAAGGCCCGCGAGAAGGGCTACGATGTCAAAATCGGCAAATTCTCGTTTGCTGGTAATGGCAAAGCGACCATTCTTGGTCACCGCAGTGGGTTCATCAAAATTGTTGCCGAGAAAAAGTACGATGCCGTCCTGGGGATGCATTTGATTGGGCCACGGGTGACCGAATTGATTGCTGAGGGCGGCGTCGCG
>JBFYTT010000388.1:0-4483 GCA_041300425.1 Roseiflexaceae bacterium | reverse complement strand
GTGGATACCTTGGAGCGCAATAAACGCCGGGCGCGGGCTCCAGTCCGGATTGAGGATTCCGAACGATGCTTGTTCGTGAATTGGGTTCCCTTGTTGCCCCCACAAGACGGCAAAATTCATATTCCAGAGGAACATAACACCGATCCATGAGCGACCAACTTCGTCGCGATACGACTTGTAGACCAGTTCGGTGGCAGCGCCGATGAACTGTGCCTGTTCGTCCATACTGACCACGTTCCCGTACTCGTAGCCTGGCGTGTTATTTTCGGTCGCCCAGCCGTACTCGGTAAGCCAGATTTGTTTTTCGGCAAGGCCGCTGTCGACCATTGTCTGGCGTACGCTTTCGACGTGACGAAAGTAGTGGGTGGGGTGGTCGTTCCAGCCAACAGGGTTGCCGGGTTTATCGGGGTAGAGGGTATCTGGCGGGTTCGCAGCGGCACCAGGATGGACGCCTTGTGCGTCGAAAAAATTCTTGACTGCGCCGTTTTTGTAGGCGTAGAGTTTGGTGAGAAAGACTGTGTCGTCCATTGCGAGATTGACATCGTTGACGCCAGTAGACGAAGGTGCTGCTGCGACGACGTAGGTGAAAGACCTGACGGCCTTGATGCGCTTGTAGGCTTCGATGAGCATTTCGGCGTAATGAGCGATGGCGGTGTCATCGATGCGTCCGCCGTTTTCGATGGCGAGATTAGGCTCGTTCCATACTTCGACTGCAGTAATCAGGCCACCATAGCGTTGAACCATGTTCTCGACGAAGTTGCCAAACGGAACCGGATCAGCGGGGATACCGTGGTTTGGTTCGTAGAAATCAGGTGCTTGCACCACGCTAATCATGAGTTTGATATTGTAGGCGGATGTGTCAGCAATGATGCGGTCTACCTCGTCCCAGTAGTACACACCCGGTGATGCTTCGATGTCCTTCCAATGAATTTGTTGGCGGATCCAATCGAAACCGGCAATTTCGGTCAACGTCAACACACGTTCCCGATCGGTGTAGAACAGATGCTCAACGACGCCAAATTCGACTTCATCAATACGGGGGAAATTGCCGAGCGACTCGAGTTGTGAGTTTACCTGATCCGATGCAACCGAGGTTGCAATGAGACCATCAGGGTTGAGTGTAGGTACGACGGGCGCAGTTGGTTGCGGTGTGCCACAGGCAATAAGTATGCCAACACACACCAACAAAACCAGACGATGCGCAACACTACAGCTCAGCAAATCGGTGTTCCTTGAAGCATACAGCATCGCATCATCGGGATGGGATAAGTATACACTGCGCGCACTTAGGACTGTAGGACACGGAGGACGATGGATTGTCCCGCTGCGAGGTCAATGATCATGGACGATGATTGCGTGTCTGCAAAAACCCACATACCCGTTGTACGGACAGCGATGCGCATCACGGACAACTCGGTAGGATTCGTGATGCGGATATACGCACCGGAGGGATCGGTCCCCTGGGTTTGGACGAGGGCCGCAATAGAGCGCTGGCGACTGGCGATCTCGGCCAACGGCGCAACCCAGACATCACCAGCAGCGGCACATGCGTCGACGACGGACTGCCAGGCAGCGATTTGCTCTGGCGTGGTGACTTCTTCGGTGTGTGCCCAGTAGTCAATCATGCCGTCGTTGGCCCGGAGCGTGCGTAGCAGCGCGAGTGCTGCTGGGGTCCGATCGACCGTGAGATAGTAGTCAGGACAGACCATGATGCGTTCGTGGCCGGGGAGCTCGCGACAGCGTGCATCTTGGGCCGTCACGATGTGGTACTGGGGGAGGCGCGGGTTCCAGGCGGTGCGCGTGAGCGAGGTAATGCCGGCGGCCTCGAGCGCATCCCAGTTGGCATTGCTCATACCGGCGCTACTGCTCCAAGGGAACGCCAACGAAGATGCAGGTGGAATGTTTTGTTCGCGGGCCAGCGTGTTCCACGCCTGCAAGTCTGCCTGCCACTCGGCGGTACTTGCATACCCGCCATAAAAGTGACTGAACGTATGGCTCTGAATATCATGATCGGCAGCACGAAGTGGCTTGAGCAAATCACCGAAGTACCAATCAGGCGCTTGGCCATCGGCTGCGTAGGGATCTTGGACAAACCAGGGTTGGGTAGCCCACGTGTCAGACTGCCAGCCATTTGCTTTGGTGGCCCAGGTGAATGTCGGATCATCCATGAAGCGCCGTCGGGTCGGATTGCCCGTCAGGAGGTTGTAGCCGTTGACATAGTAGGTCGCCCGATACCCGTATGGCGCATAGAGTGCGAGTGAGTTCCACAGCCCTGCACGCATTCGTTTGGCACGCAGGATCGGGTCATCGGATGCATTGGGATCATCAACCGAACGGGAATGAACGAGTCCACCCATGGCAGATTCAAAATCATACGAAAACGATACTGCTGCGTTGTACCCTGCCGGCCACGGACGGATAAGCAGTGGGGAACTGGCCGCGGGATCTGCATCGGGGAGCGCAGAACCGACATTGCTATGACGCAAAGCGATGTAATCGAGGTAGATGCGGTCATCTGATGACGGCTCAAAGCGGACCGACAACGACACCGCATCCGCAGGTGCAACGCTGGTGTCGACGATCGTGCTCCATGGGTTCGTATCTGTAGTCCCTGCCCATGCGCGAATGCTGTGCCAGGGGCCGATGTGAGTAATCGTGTTGCCTGCTTGGGTGGTCCAAATCCAGCGCGTGCGGACTTGCGTCGGTGACGTGCTGTCAGCAAGGGCTCGTGCGCTGATGCAGAGATGTGCGCCAGCACGTACAGGCTGGGCAGGTGTTGCCAACCATGTGCCAATCCCCATCATATGTACAGATGCACCACCGTCGACCGAGAATGAGCCTACACGTACCCCTGGCGCACCTGCTGACCATCCGGTCGGCAGTCCCGCGTCTATCGTGTCAAAAGCGGCATCGTCAACAGAGACCTGTTGCCACGGGGCAGCACACGCGTGTTCGCGGGATATCGCCGCGAACCCTGCAACTGCGAGAATGGTGCAACACAACAGGGTTATGAACAGACGTCGTGGCATAGCAATCACCGTAGTTGAAATGGAAGGTCAGTGGCAAGCAGATTTTCGCGGGTGACGGTTTGCCATACAACCGGCAGACGCACAATCCGATTACTGACACTATCGTACCGTATGACACCCATATCAAATCGTTGCGTGGACGCTGTTTCGACTCCTGTTTGGGTGAGAATTTCATCAGAACGGGGGGTACCAAGCAGGACGTCGCCGTCGATGCGACGGTAGTAGCGGGCAAATGCATCGTGGGTGGTGTAGGGTGTCGAAGGATTCGTGACGATACTATCAGGATCGATGACCTCTACGGGTGGTCCTTGTAGTGGGTAGTCTGCGATCGGCACCAAACTAACTGCATCGTACTCTGCAGTTGAGTCGTAACGGACCCGTGCCGTGGTGAAATCTTGGACGTACACACCGTTCATGACGGTTGCGCTGGCGAGCGGTGGTCCGAGTTGCTCGGCACCATACGCTTGCCAAAAACGCCATATCGGCAACGGGAGCGGAATGTCGTTGACTGTGCGAAATCCGAGCGCCGGGATGAGGACATCGGTGTTATAAAAAACAGCCCGCATCCCGCCGAGATTCTGGTCGAACTCCGGCTCATCACCGGTGAGCAGTTCGGGGATGATTGCAGGAAGGTCTATTCCACGGGCCCAATCATGCATACCGCCGGTGATACTGTATTTGTCCCAAAAGCGTGCATATTGATACCCAGCACCGGCGGCGTATGCTTGGGCAAACGCAATCGAGACCGGGTCTTCGCACGATGGCGGGAACACCAATCCTGCGTCAGAGTGCAAGAACACAACAGCCGAGGCATCGAGGAGAAAACGACGAATGACACGACTTTCAGGTTCAGAATCCGCATATGCACCGCCAGTATCAGACAAAATACCACCTGCGCCAAATACCGTTGTCTTCCAATCATTATCGCTGCAGGCATCGAGGGTTGTGTCCATGTTGCGGTTCAAATCAACATTGTTGGCATTCTGGCGCAAATTGAGCACATCGCCGTCGGGATTGAGGACGGGAATGATGTACAGTCGAACCGAAGAAGGGATCTCTTCGGGGTGGTTGCGATACCAGTCGATGAGCATCCAACTGAGTTGTTGGGTATTGCGTTCGGGGGCACCGTGGGTTGCACCCACGACAACAAATTTCCGCGTTCCGGTCCCAAATCGATAGGCGTCGATGGAACGCCCTTGGGCACTTTGTCCGATACGAATCGGTTCTGGGAGGTCTTGGGCGGTACTCTGGATCAGGGTGAGCGGGGTAAGGAGTGCAGCGACCAGCGCGACGATGCCGATGAACTGTCTTGGTATGTGTGTCAGTAGCGTTTTGTCCATGAACGCATTATACCAATCGTCGCACAGCTCTCGGTATGACTGAGGCGAGGAATTCTCAACTCGATTTGACACGGTACAAATGCGCATGCTACACTCTCATTCGTTGTGATGACA
>JBFYTT010000383.1:0-4781 GCA_041300425.1 Roseiflexaceae bacterium | reverse complement strand
ACATTGATGTCGGGATTCTGTGACAACGCCGCATTGCCGATGGCGTGCAACAAGTGGGTTTTGCCCAACCCGACGCCGCCATACAAAAACAACGGGTTGTACGCTTGTGCCGGATGGTCTGCTACTGCCATACAGGCCGCACTCGCCAGCCGATTGCTCGAACCGATGATAAAGCGGTCAAACGTAAAGCGCTGATTGAGCATCCCACGAGCTGCCGTGCTCAAGAAGTCAATCTGCTGCGGACTCTCGTCGCTGGTCAGCTGCTTACCCAGCATTTTGGGCTTCGTAGTGGGCTGATCGGTGCCCCGCATCGGCTTGGTCGACTCGGTCGTCTCGCTGACCACCTGCGGCTGGAGCAGGTCGATTGGTGCTTCGTCGCCCGGCAAGTCTTCGTCGCGAATAATGGGCAACTTATTGGTCGTGCTGCTTTTGGTAGTGCTCGTATCGACGTGGGTGTAGGCACCGACAACGACACGTACACGTACCGAATACCCCAATACGTCTTTGAGGATGGTGGTAATCATGCCACTGTAGCGCGACTCGACAGCCTCGCGGAGCATCGGTGTGCTGACACTAACCACGGCGATGTTGCCGTCGAGGTGCACCAGCTCGGTGCGTCGTAGCCATGTATTGTATTCGCTCCGCGGCAGCTGGAGCTCCAGCGCGCCGAGCACACTATTCCACGTTTTGGGCAAATTCACGGGCTGCTCCACCGAATGTCGCATTGTGGGGGTCAAAAAAAGCCGCCAATGGCCGGCTTCGAGGTCGTGGTATGTCTTAGTATTCTAGCGACTTTCCCCCCAACATGCAACCACGAACGCAGGGAGGCAGCAGCGTATCGTATGCGGACCGACACAGATGCGTGCTTCGGTTTTTTTGTCAATATGTACATAGTTGCATTCTGAATCGTCATTCCACTATACTCACTGGTAGCATGTTTTTGCAGAAGGAATCATCCATGAACCGTCGTACCTTCGTCAGCGCCCTGATTGGTGGCGCTACCCTCCTCGCCCTGAGCGCATGTGGCGCTGCCGCACCCGCTCCCGACAACGGCAGTCAGGCACTGCCCCCCGTCATGATTGCAATAGCGGGCGAGGGCATCAGCGGCGACGTACCCGCATCGGTCAACGTCAATGGATTTGTGGTCTTCACTGGCGAATCCACAGGCTGGACCGTCGAAACCTCGACCCCCGACCTCGTCACCGTGTCACAAGGCGGCACCCAGGATACGTACGTGACGAACCCCGGCTTCCAAGCCATCAAGGCCGGCGCTGCCGTCATTACCCTCTCGAGCCCTATGGGCACGGTCATCGAGCTCGACATCACCATCGAGTAAAGAGAGTGACGCACAGACACCCCGAGCACATGCTTGGGGTGTTTTTTGTGTATATATGCGTATGATGAGAAAAAGGGTACGTGCGGTCCGACACACGCAGATAGGCAGACAGCTGCGGCGACCCACCAAAACCATGCGACGATAGAGGTGCGCAAAGGAGGAACACATGACGGGAGCGCAGATTCGGATCCATGGCCTGCCCATGGACATCGGCCAAAACCGGCGCGGCGTCGACATGGGCCCTAGTGCTATCCGCTACGCGGGGCTGGCTGAGCGCCTCCGTGGCCTGGGCTTTGTGGTCGACGACGCCGGCAACATCGACACCACGGCAGGCACACACACTGCTGATGCGCACCTCGGCAACGCCCATCATGCGGCTGGGGTAGCGGCCATCGCTGCGGCCGCGTATACGGCGATGCAGGCGACGATTGCAGCCGATGCCGTGGCTATTTTCCTCGGCGGTGACCACAGCTGTGCCTTGGGTACCGTCGCAGGATCACAGACGCGGCCTGGCCGCACCGGCGTGCTGTGGGTCGACGCGCATGCAGATTTCAACACTCCCAGTACCTCGCCGTCGGGCAATGTCCACGGCATGGTGGTGGCCAGTCTGATGGGGATGTGCCCTGCGCCGTTGCGCATCGGTACGACCCCTCTGGTAGCACGCGACATCATCATGCTGGCGATCCGCGACCTCGACCGCGCCGAGCGCCTGGCCCTGCGTGCCAGCGGGATTACCGTCTATACGATGCGTGATATCGACGAACAGGGTATCCCGGCGCTGCACAAGGCCATCCAGGCACAGTTCGCCGATTGCACCAGCCTGCATGTGAGCTTCGACATGGATTCGCTCGACCCGACCATTGCCCCTGGCGTGGGCACGCCGGTCAGCGGTGGTCTGAGCATACGCGAAGCACACCTGATCATGGAGTTGCTCTGCGACGACGGCCGTGTGCGCGCCCTTGACCTCGTCGAAGTCAATCCCATCCTCGATCAGTACAACCGCACCGCCGAATTGGCGGTCGATCTGACTGCCAGTTTGTTCGGCCAACGCATTATGTAGCCACTAAAAAACCCGCCCCCGCGTGCGTTGCACGTGGGGGCGGGTTCGTTGTATACAGGTTATTCGACGACGAACTCCATGCGGGCGTCTTGGAGGGTGCCATCGATGTAGACTTCGACGGCGTAGTTCCCCTCGGGCAAGACATACGACGGTCCGAGGTCGATAGGCACATCAATGGTGGCCACACCATCGCTGGCCTGGTCCCACTCGCTGATGTAGCGCAATGATTCGTCTTCGTACCCTTCCGAAAAGAACTTGACCAGCACATGCGCACCCTGTGGCACGGCAGTGGCTGTTGCTTCGATCGTCAACGGGATGCCGTCGAACGACATGTTGTCGAAGGTGTCTGAGACCGCGAATGCGTCGCCGTCATTGGTGCCCAACACCAACTCCTGCAGTGTGCCGGCACTCGGGGTCAGCTGGAACGCCAGCGTGGTCGCCAGTGAGCGCACATCGACAATTGCTGCGTCGATGGCGACCGCCTGCTCTGCACTGCGTTCTGGTGCACCGGCGATGGGCTCGCTGTCACGCAGCTCGGTGATGATGTCGGCTGCTTCGTCGATGGCATAGAAGAAGTCTTCATCAGGCTCGTTGCCACTGGCACGAATGGCAGCAACCGAGGCAACGGCGCTGTCACGCAATGCCTTGGTAGCGGCACTGACGGCAGCCGGGTCTGATTCGGCGGCGGTAACGGCAATCATCGTCCCCAACGCTGTGGGTGATGCGGGCTCGCGGGTCACCCATGCTTCGGTGATGCTACGTGCCTGGGCAATGTCGCCGACCACGAGATAGAGGTAACTCTGCCACGAATCGACGCTCGACACGTCGTATCCGGCTGCGCGAGCAGCTGCAAAGCCCGCCAGCGCTTCGTCGTTGTTGCCTTGCCCATAGTGCACCAAGGCACGCTCGTAGTGTGCATCACCGTAGCTTGGCAATGCGGCAATCGCCTCGTCGTAGGCGGCAATGGCACCGGCTGCGTCATCTTGGTAGGCGAGCGTGTAGCCCTTGACATAGGCGTCGACTGCTGCCGGCGAATACGCAGGCAGTGGTTCGCTATAGTTTTGGATGGACCAGTTGAGGGTAATCAGCGTCATCAAAATGGCCGTACTGAAAATCATCAACCGTGGAATATCAGACATCACCAAACAGAGACCCAACAACCCCAATACCACCGCTAGCAATGTCAGATGGACGATATAGGTGTTTGCTTTGGAGTCCCAGGCCATGTCGAGCGCCTGCATGAAAGTGCGCATCTGTTCGGCACGAGTTGCATCGCGCAGATAGACGTCGACTTCGTAGGCCGCAGCAGCTTTGTCACCCATCGATGCGTAGGGTTCGCCATACGCGGGCGAAATAATCGCCAACTCCGCTCTGGCTTCGCTCAGTGTTATCACCGCGTCGGTCTGTCCCGTCAACTCGGCCAGGTCGTTCTGCTGCGTCAGCAGCTCGTCGACACGGGCCGCATATTCGAGATTCGCCGACACCATCGTCTCACCGACACTGCGGATGCGCATCGCGTCGAGCGAGTAGCTCTGCGTTTCAGAACGATAGTTGGTGTTGAGGTTCCCTGCATGGACCTGAAGCGTCCCAACAACCCCGGCAAAGACCGTTACGATACCGATGATTACACCAATCCAGCCGTCGAATTCGTTCAGTCGGTCGATGATGCGCTTCATCATTTGCTTACCACCTGTTCAATCAGCATGGTTTGAATGGCAAGACCAATCGACACCAACGAAGAAATCGTCGCCAAAATGGTATTAATCAGCGGCGAAGGAATAATTTCGGTACACGCCAAAATCAACACCAGCAATGAATACCCGAGCAACAAGACCACCAACTGGTCGGTCTTGGAACGGAACGAAGCCGCATCTGCCAGTGGACCACTGGCATCGGCAGTACGACGCCCGACGATAGTTGCGTAGCCGGCACGCGTATCACCCTTTTGGTTGTAGCTGCCGTCACGCAATACAAAGCGCTGGGGGAAATAGGATTTGGCCACTGTCCGTGGGATTGCCTGTTGCGCCTGCACCGTCGTCAAGACATCGGTCAATGTCTCGTCCGTATTGGCCTCGACTGCGTCGATTGCGATCGATTCGCTGGCCACTGCAGCCCGAAAGTCCATGTACGCACGGGCGTGATTGGCCACATCACCCGCGGCACGGATCGATGCATTGGCATCGACAATCAACGCCAATGCTGCGTCGTTGTACGAGTCACCCATACTGTCGTCTGTGACCGACATGCGCCAAGCGGTGTAGGCACCGCAACTGGCAGACAGCAGGAGCGCAAATGCCACTACTATTTTGGACGTCGTCTCGTTCATACTCTCTCCTCTACAGAATGTTATTGGACGCATAGGTATTGGTTGCAGCATTCCTTGAG
>JBFYTT010000378.1:0-2678 GCA_041300425.1 Roseiflexaceae bacterium | reverse complement strand
ACAGGACGACGGTGCTCGCACCAGCGCCAGCAGCAGCCAACACCGTCATGACCGCATAGTCACCATCAAGGGTGTAGCCATCGAAAAAATGCTCGGCATCGTAGATGACTTCACGATCATGGCCAACAAAATACGCCACACTGTCGGTGATCATGCGTATGTTTTCTTCGCGGGTCGTTTCGAGCACGTGCTCGACATGAAGCACGGAGCTTTTACCCACCAAGGTAACGACTGGTGTTTGGGCGGCAAGGAGTGCTTGTGTGTTTGGATCATTGGCGCAGGTGTTTTTGTGGTGGCGTGTGCTGCCAAACGCCGCAATACGAGATGTCGAAAACTGCATCTCTGCTGCACGGCGAAAAAACTCCGCGTCTTTGGGATTCGAACCAGGCCAGCCACCTTCGATGTATCCGACCCCGAGTTCATCAAGCAGAATTGCGATTTTGATTTTGTCGTCTACCGAGAGAGAAATGCCTTCGCGCTGGGTTCCGTCACGGAGTGTGGTGTCGTAGATTGCCAATGGTTGCATCGTTTTTTTCGTCTTTCGTATAGCATGGGTAACTGCCAAAAATTTTGAGAAATCCTGTTTGTGCCTGCATGAGTTCGAGCGCTCGTGCGATGTGTGGATCAAGGCGATGACCATTGATATCGACCAAAAAGACATATTCGCCCAATACCGCTTTGGATGGACGTGATTCGAGCTTGATCATGTTGATGTCTGCGTCTGCCAGGATGCGCAATACACGCACCACCTGGCCGGGTTGATCCTCGCGATCAAAACCAAAGCAGAGGCTGGTCTTGTCGTTCCCTGTGGGGGCATGATCGGTCCGTGCGAGTGCCACAAAACGGGTGACATTATTGTTGCGATCTTGGATGTCAGGCACAAGCACATGTGCGCCAGTCAACTCCGCGGCGCGGAGCGTACCAATAGCGAGCGCAGGGGTGGCTGAAGCGAGTGCATCCGCAGGCGCCGCACTATTCGACAGCGAAGCCATCGAGGTTACGTGTGGCAATGTGGATTCGATGAACTGGCGACACTGGGCAAGCGATTGTGGGTGGCCGTAGAGGATCTTTGCATCTTTTATGTCAAATCCCTGCCGACCAAGGAGGTGATGTTTGATAGGAACGACGGTTTCGGCACAGATGCGTAGGGAGGTCTCATGGATGAGCAAATCGAGTGTTATGGTTATTGCACCTTCGAGGACATTCTCGATGGGCATCATCGCCACATCTGCTGCGCCGTGCTCGACGGCATCGATCACGGCGGTATGGGAGGGACACACAACGATGGAGTCAGTGGGTTGTGCATAGGAGAGAGCTGCGACTTCGCTGTACGTTCCTGCCGGTCCAAGAAAACTGATACGCATCGTTGTGTCACGCCGCTGTACGGGAGCAGCGGCGCCTTTCTTCGATATTACTTGGGTGAGTTGGCGAATGAATCAACTGCGTAGCCAGTTTTGGACTGGTCGTACCCATCAGCGTAGGCAGACTTCTCGTCGTTGATACGGCGTCCACGGTCTTGGAGCAGTTTATTCAACGCTCCCATATACGCCTCGGCAGCAGCCACCATTGTGTCGGTGTGGACACCATAGCCATTAAACAAGTCTATTCCCGGGTGTGCAGCTGCCTGTTGTGCGGCAATCGTGTCGCGAATGCGTACAGAGACCTCGGCGACAGCGTCGATCCCTTCGGTGACCGAGTTTATCGAGAACTCAAGGAGTTCGACCGGGCGCTTGACCACCGAATCAATTGCCTTATAAATCGCGTCGACTGGTCCCGTCCCGTGCGCTGCTGCGAGATGCTGATTACCTTGCTGGTCTATCAAGCGTACGGTAGCGACCGGAGTCAAACTCGTACCGGTGATGACTTGCACGTGCTCGAGTTTGTACACTTCCTCAACGCGTTGATGCTCGCCGGTAATCAATGCTTCAATATCGCGATCATCGATTTTTTTCTTGCGATCGCAGAGCTCTTTGAAACGATCGAATACGTTTTGGAATTCTTCTTCCGAATCGGGTTCATAGCCCATCGACACGAGCTTCATCCGGAACGCATGGCGGCCAGAGTGCTTGCCAAGGACCAGCATGTTCCCATCGAGGCCGACCGTTTCGGCACTCATGATTTCGTAGGTCAGGCGATTTTTGAGCACACCGTCTTGATGAATACCTGATTCATGCGCAAAGGCGTTCCCGCCGACGATTGCCTTGTTCGGTGGTACCGGGATACCGATAAACGAACTCAACAAACGACTGCTACGGGTCAACTCGGTCGTCCGTACATTGGTCGAAATACCATAGTACGCGTTCCGCGTATGCAACGCCATCACGACTTCTTCGAGTGACGCATTGCCGGCACGTTCGCCAATACCGTTGATGGTACATTCGACTTGACGAGCCCCTGCGCGGACACCTGCCAAACTATTGGCCACTGCCATCCCCAAATCATCGTGACAATGGGTCGAAATGATGCAGTTCTCGATGCCTGGTACATTGGCCAAAATACCACGAATCATTTCGGCGTATTCGTCTGGGGTGGTGAAGCCGACGGTATCCGGGATATTGAGGGTTGTTGCACCCTCGGCGACAACGGCAGTCAGCATTTGATGCAGAAACGTCGGGTCGGAACGGCTCGCGTCCATGGGTGAGAATTCAATATCGTCGCAGAGTGAGCGGGCATAACGT
>JBFYTT010000376.1:0-3108 GCA_041300425.1 Roseiflexaceae bacterium | reverse complement strand
TCGACCATCTGTGCGTTCGACAACCCACTGGCTTTGAGTGCAGCAGTAGCCTTGCTCACCTGATCAGCACTGGGTGTCTTGGCTGCCGGGATGGGGTCTTGCCAGGTGTAGGATGCGTCTTTGTAGTCGCCGGCGGCATAGTTGCTCTTGGGACCCATGTCGCGGTGGAGCAACTTGAACCAGGCTCGTGCGAATGCTTCGCCGAAAGCGACGGGATCTTTGACAAAGCGCTCGCCGATGGCGCGGTAGATGGGGTCGAACTTGAGGGCCATGTCGGCGGTGGTCATCATCGGCATGACTTTTTTGCCGCTGCCGTCGACTTCTGGTGCTTTGTCCCCTTCGGCGATGTCAATGGGATGCCAAATGTGTGCGCCGGCCGGGCTTTTGGTCAGCTGCCACTCGTAGTTGTACAACAACCCGAGATACCCCATGTCCCACTGGGTTGGGTTGGCAGTCCATGGGCCTTCGATACCGCTGGTGATGGCATCGACACCGACGCCGCTCTTGTGGGTGCTTGCCCAGCCAAAGCCTTGGGCTTCGATGGCTGCTCCCTCGGGCTCAGCACCGACGGCAGTGGCGGGACCGTTGCCGTGTGCCTTCCCAAAGGTGTGTCCGCCGGCGACGAGTGCGAATGTCTCTTCGTCGTTCATGGCCATGCGTTTGAAGGTCTCACGCACATCTTGGGCAGACAAGAGTGGATCGGGATTGCCGTTTGGTCCCTCGGGATTGACATAAATCAAGCCCATTTGGACGGCTGCGAGCGGGTTTTCGAGGTCTTGGCGTGAGTCGCCGTAGCGCTTGTCGCCCAACCAGGTGTCTTCGGAGCCCCAGTAGATGTCTTTTTCGGGGTGCCAGATGTCGGCACGTCCCAGTGCGGTACCGTGATTTGGACCACCCATATCTTCGATGGCGACATTACCGGCGATGACCAGCAGGTCAGCCCACGAGAGTTTGTTGCCGTATTTTTGTTTGATGGGCCAGAGCAACCGGCGTGCTTTGTCGAGGTTGCCGTTGTCGGGCCAGCTGTTGAGTGGTGCAAAGCGCTGTGCGCCGGTGCTAGCGCCGCCACGACCGTCGCCGACGCGGTAGGTACCCGCTGCGTGCCAGGTCATACGAATGAACAACGGCCCATAGTGACCGTAATCTGCCGGCCACCATGCCTGGCTGTCACGCATGACGGCACGGATGTCGGCCTTGACCGCTGCAAAATCGAGTGTTTTGACGGCTGCACGATAGTCGAAGTCTCCGAGTGGGTTCGACCGTGTGTCGTGCTGGCGGAGGATGTCGAGGTTGAGGGCTTTGGGCCACCAGTCATGGTTTTGGGTGCCGGTGGTTGGGGTGGTGGTTGCGCCGTGATACGGGCATTTGCCGGTTGTGTCGCTCATGTGTACTCCTATGGTGGGGTAGACGCAGACGGGTACGGGTATATGCAGTGCGTTGGGTTGCACTCCTCAGATTATACCGAGATTTATCAGTTTGAGGGGTATGTAGCGTCGATTCGATGCAAACACTCATCTGGGTTGCGTGCGGCACGGGCTTTCTGTACAGCATATCATCCCAGACAACACAGCGTATTGTCGCGATGGTGTACAGATGCGGTATGCCACGATGGGGTACGCGTGGTGTAGTCGTCGTCACGCACGATCGACGGCGTCGTCGGTGTGGGTTGACTGGTGGATGGACTGCATCAGTGCCAACACATCATAGATGGTCGTGTCGTCTGCGGGTATGTGTTGGGTCGCAAGCACATACGAGGGGACTTTGGACCGGATCCGAGCGACGAGTTGTTCCACAAAAAACACTCTGCCGATATTGGCATCGCTGCGTACTTTGGCAACGAGCGCATTGAGTTTCGACGCGATCGAAATATCGCCCTTCAGGAGCAGAATGAAGCTGTAAATGTCCGCGACGAGCAGGACTTCGTCGAGTTGGCCACTGTGTTGCATACAACCATATGATGCAGCAATCAAGCGTTCAGCGGTCTCTGGTTGATGTTGTAATGCTGCGATCGCCGCTAAACGCATGTCGATACGGGCGACGAAAATGGGTATGTCATACCCACGTATCTCTTCACGCAGTTTGGTCAACAGGGCCTCGGACAGATCGTAGCTCCCCTCGTAGAAGTGCAAGAGGCTGTATTTGAGTTGACTTTGCAGGTAGTCGATAGTGTTGGGGCGCTGCAGACCATACGCACGGGCAGCACGGTTTGCTTGCAGCGCTGCGGTGAGGTCACGCCGGTACACTGCATTGTCTGTCAGGATTGTGTGTGCGTAGGCATGCCAATCGTGCTGTTCTTCGTTCACAAAGATCGCGATAGGATGACGCATCGGTGCAATTATGTCATGATAATCACTCTGCGCGCTGGAGTCCTGTGATGGGCGCGACAACGCTATCGCAGTAGAGACACTGGTGGACTTTGCCCAAATGAGCGGGTAGGTTGCCTGCACGGCGAATGGTGCGGCCAGATCGAGTAGTCGTTGGGCGTGTTGCATCTGCCCACGATACAGATAGATTCGTGCAGTGAGGATGCACAAATCGGCCAACACGGGGTGGATAACATGATGGACAAGCAAAATGTCTTCGGTCAGTACGATGACATGCGAAGCGACGTCATGATGCAGCCAGATTTCGAGATATACCCCGAGACAGCGTGCAACATCAAAGAGAAATTGCGGTGATTGTGTATGAATACGGCTCAGACATGCAATCACTGCCAGTGCGTCGTGGCGCGATATATGGTGAAAGGTCGTTAACAGTCTCGATGACGCAAAACGGGTAAGGATCCCGATGTTGTGTTCGACTTCTTTGGTGGTATGGGTCGCTGGCATGTACGTCTCGAACCACACGCGTGCACTCGGGGGGACGATGTATGAGTGCCGCTGATTACTGTAGACAGTCTCGAGCATAGAGTGTGCGAGTAGCCGTTCGATATGGCTCGCGAATTGCTGCGTCGTGTATTTGTGGGCGAAACACGCATGGACGAATTCGTGCGATAGCGGTGCTTCGAAAAGGACAAAAAACGACATAATGGTCAGTTGATCGAGGGATAAGCTATCGGGTGCGAACGTCGCCGCACGTTCGGTACTGCTCTGTGCGGTCACACTGTAG
>JBFYTT010000209.1:0-2565 GCA_041300425.1 Roseiflexaceae bacterium | reverse complement strand
TGCGACGCTTTGAGCAGACTCGTCCCCCCCACAAAGACATACGGGATGCCACGTTCGATACAGGCAGTCTCGACGGTGCGGGCGGCGAATGCCGTGCGCACCAACACCACCATGGACGACCACGCTGTGCCGTTTGCATGCCGGTGATCCATATCTGCCGCCACCCACAGGCCCTGCGCGAGGTCGTCGTCGCACTCGACCAGGAGCGGTTTGGTGGCATGACCACGGATAGCCTGGAGTTCTTTGTTGTATTTGAGCGGCGACTCGGCCAAGAGCCAATTGCTGACATCGAGGATCTCTTGGGTCGAGCGGTAGTTTTGGGTCAAATAGTAGATGTCCGCACCCTTGACACGTTCGGCGAACGAGTGCACAGTTTTGAAGTCGGCGCCGCGGAAGGCATAGATGCTTTGGGCGTCGTCACCCACACAAAACAACGACGCCTTCTGGCGCAGGGCATGCAAGAGCTGCCATTGCAGGGTGCTGGTGTCTTGGATTTCGTCGACGAGCACGTGCTGGATACGCCCCACGATGCGTTCACGCACCTCGCGCCGCGAGATGAGCACCGTCGCACAGCGCCGCAAGATATCATCGAAATCGAGGTAATGGGCGGCAGTTTTGCGCTCTTCGTAGCTGCTGTAGACCGCCAACACGTTGGCCAGTTGTTGCTCGTCAAAGATTTTCTGCGTCTCGAGGTACTGCTTGACAGGGATATTTGCATTGCGCGCATACGACAACCAGGTCACCAGTTGGCTGGCCTTGGGGAGCGCACTGCCCCGGTCGCCGTCGTCGTTGGGCAACACCCGACCACGCGCCAACCGCATCAATTGCTCGCGGTCGTCTTCGTCGATGATGGTGTACGCACGCAAATCAAACGCATCGGGCTCGAGGCGCATCAGGTCGAGGCAAATGCGATGGAAAGTCCCCACCCGCATGCGTTCGGCGACCTCGCCAACCTGGTGCGTCAGGCGTTCACGCAGTTCACGCGTGGCGCGTCGGGTGAAGGTCACCAGGATGATCTGGTCGGGGCGCACCCCACGATGCAACAGCTCGACCGCGCGCGCGATGAGCGTGGCGGTTTTGCCGGTCCCGGCACCGGCCAGGACCAGTGCATGCCCGCCCTGGTGGGCGACGGCGCGTTGTTGTGCTTCGTTGAGGACCATGGCGCGACTCGCATACGAACATTTGTTCCAATGAGTGTACTACGATTGTTCCGGCATGGCAAAGTATTCGTGTTGATAGCGTGCAATCTGTTCGCGCGGGCCACTCTGCTTGCCGGCGTGGTCACTCAGCTTGACGGTGGGGTTGCCGTTGGCGTGCGTCGTCTTCATCACGATGTTGAGCGCTGGAACGCCGAGGTCGTTCATCAGCGTCGTGCCCCAGCCAAAAACCAACTGGATACGCCCCGCAAATCGCCCATGCAACTGCACGATCCGCTCGATGGTCAGACTATCGCTAAAGACAATCGTCTTGCTCAGCGGATCGATGCCCTGGTCTTGATAAAAAGCAATCACGCGCTCGGCAAAGGCAATCGGATCGCCCGAATCGTGGCGCAACCCACGCCAGCGCATGGCATGCGTCCGATCAAAATCCGCAAAAAAGCGTTCGGTGCCAAACGTGTCGGTTAATCCGATCGCCAAATCGACACCGTAGCGAGCATACCAATCGGTGAGGAACTGCTGGTGCGCGGCGCGTACTGCCCCGGGCGTATGTGGTGCCAAAGCTGCATAGACCATCGGCATTTCGTGCGCGTAGGTGCCGATTGGCTTGAGCCCGTAGGCATGTGCATAGGCGACATTGGATGTGCCCACCAACTGGGTCGGGCAGTGTGCCTGCAATTGCGCGAGGACGTGAGCCTGCCACGCGGCACTATAGCGCCGGCGTGTGCCGAAATCGACGATTTTGATGTCGGGGTGCTGCTGCAAGACGGCGATTTTGGCGGCCAGACGGGCGTCACCAATGCTGTCGTGGTGCATGCCGGTTTGGGCGCGCAACGCGTCGAAATAGCATTCGTTGACGATGCTCATGACGACCGTCTCCCAAAAGGTCACAATCGGCCAGTCACCGACGCTCCAGATAGTCAACGCGTCGTCGACGACGTCGACATGCACATCAGGCAGCCGCGCTGCAGCCAGATATGCGAGATATGCGGCAGCAAAAATCGGATCCCCGCTACGCGTGCGCATCCCTGCCAGAAAAACCAGCTCGTCGGCACAGAATCCCTGTGCCTGGATGGCCGCAAACCGCTCCCGCAGTGTGCCGAGCGGCACCACATCGGCAATCCGCTCGGTGCCACGATTGGTCAGCGCAAAGCGCACCTGGGTGTGGCGATGCTGCTCGTATTGGAGCTGGCTCATAGTGAACTTGTAAAAATCGATGGCGGCGCTCAGCCAGGGGGTTGCGGTGCCGCTCATCAACGAGTACCTCGCTGCCAGACTGCTATTGCGTCAGCAGCGCTACAAAACGACACCCCCGCCTGCGCCAGCCGATCGCGCATCTGCGCGCCCGTGTGGGCGGCGACCGAGCGGGTGGCTTCTTCGATGATGACGACTGCATACCCGCCGCGGG
>JBFYTT010000349.1:0-2738 GCA_041300425.1 Roseiflexaceae bacterium | reverse complement strand
AGTTTTGGCTATCGCGTTCTGTTGGAATCAACGGGCACGCTCTGTGTCGAAGCGCGCACGGACCATATCGTGGTGAGCCGCACCAGCATGCGCGCCTCTCAATTGCCATCCGACCTCTTGGCCGTCCTCTCACCGTGGGTGTCTGCAGCGAACTAACGACGCACACGAGCAATACGGTCGGCCATCGCATCGCTATGTGTCCGAATCCGTGCCCTGCAGAGCCGTAAGCCCAAACTTTCTCGTTCACAGGAAAGACGTTTGTAGAACAGCAGCGAATGCTCTTGTTGGCGGCGCTCTTGGATGTTTGGTGGTATTATCTGTCCATCGCTTCGAAGTGGCGCACGCCGACCGTTCTTTCACCTCCGCAGGCACTGGGGGATTCACCCCTGAGGCATCAGCTGGCGAGGCGACTCGTGGGAGCGACCGCGACACTGGCGAACACAAAGGAGGGTGACATGGTGAATTGGACATCGGGGTTCATTCAGTCCGGTACCGTCAAAATGCACTACCAACGGGCAGGCCGCGGGATTCCCGTGATTTTGGCCCACGGATTCTCAGATCATGGTTCGTGTTGGAAGGCATTCGCCGAGCCGTTGACCGCTGACTACGACGTCGTGCTTATCGACGCACGTGGACATGGTCAATCCTCAAATCCAGGCCACCACTACACAGCAGCAGATCAAGCCGGCGATGTCCGTGCGTTGATTAGCCAGTTGCACCTTGCGCACCCATTCATCATCGGACACTCGATGGGCGCAGGCATGGCACTTGCCGCAGCAGCAACATATCCAGCAGCATTACGAGGCGTGGTGCTCGAAGATCCGCCATTGGTCGAGTGGGTCGAACCCAAGCGCGAACCGGGCGAAGCAATCCCACCCATGCATGCATGGATCAACAGCATCAAAGCGATGAGCACTGATCAGCTTATCGTGCGCTGTATCACCGAAAATCCGACATGGCGCGCCCAGGAAATCCTGCACTGGGTCGAGTCCAAACAACAATTTAACACCGACCGCGCGCCCGATGATCCTGCCCGGATGACACCGTGGAAAACGTACATGGCACACCTCGGTGTCCCTGCATTACTCATCGTCGGTGACACGAGCCGCGGTGCGTTGGTGTCGGCAGAAACAGCAGCGATTGCGCGTACGTTGTCAGCACAACTCGAGGTAGGACTCATCCGTAACGTTGGACATTGTATCCGGCGCGAAGCGCCCGATGCGTTTGCCGCCATGACCGTCGAATTTCTGAAGCGCCACAAGGGGAAATAATGCCGTTCACCTATGATCTCAACGAAGCGATTACGCTGACCCGTCAACTCGTCGCCATCAAGTCCTATCCCGGTGCAGAGCATGCCTGTCAGCAGGCTGTGGTTGAATGGTTCGTCCACCACGGCATGACTCCAGAAATCTGGCAGACATCGGCTGCACCGAATGTCATCGTCAAAATTACGAACGGCGATGGTCCTACTCTGTTATTGAATGGCCATGTCGACACCGTACTGGCTGCCGAGGGATGGGACTGTGATCCGTGGGAAGGTCGATTGGATGGCGACCGACTCTATGGCCTCGGGGCATGTGACATGAAGTCGGGCGTGGTTGCAAACATGCTGGTCACCCGTGCATTTGCGCAGCATCGTGATGCGTGGCGCGGGACGCTCATTTTCTCATCGGTGGTCGACGAAGAAGCCTATTCGATTGGCGCAAACGCGATGATCGAACAAGGGATGCGCGCCGATTACTGCATCGTGTCCGAATCGGTCCATCCGACCATCAATATCGGGGCAACCGGCAAAATCCTCGTACGCGCGGAGGTAATCGGCAAAGCCGCCCACGGCTTCATGCCATGGCAAGGCATCAATGCGGCGAGTGAAGGAGCCAAGTTTGTCACGAAAGTCGACGAACTCCCGCTGGGCAAGCATCCACGCATCCCTGCATCTCAGTCGATTCTTTCGTTTCTGAGCGGCAGTGCCCAATATGTGGTCACCATCCCCGAAAAGGCCGAGATTTTGGTGTCGCGGCAAACGGTCCCGGGCGAAACGCGGGACGTGGTCATGAAGCAAATGCAGGATGTTGTAGACGGCTTGAACTCACCGGCCACGATTCGCCTGACGACCCCGCCGCCGTATTACCCGCCATTCGAGATTGACCCAAACCATGCATTGGTAGTGGCAATGCAGCACGCGTATCACGAAGAATGGGGCGAGCAAGCTGAGCTGCGTTATTCGACGGGTGTCTCCGACGCCAATCTCACCGCAGAATTGGCGCATATCCCGACGCTCCTGTATGGCCCGTGGGGCGACAACTTCCACCAATGTAACGAGTGGGTGAATCTGCCATCTATCATCAGTTGCTGCAACATGTTCACCGCAGTAATCCGTAAGCTGTTACCTGCAAAAAACACCCCCACAACGCGCCCCACTGCTCGCTGTGGGGCGCTTTCTCATACCAGAACGTCCTTTGTTGCCGCGCGCTACCCCAAAACGCTGGTGAAGGTGTATGTGCCTGCCCCGAGGGTTATGCTATGTCCATGCGGCGATTCGATGGTGGCGACTTTTTTGCTGTCGAGTCGGATGCTCTTGCGGTCAGACGTCGGCACAATGATGTCGGCTGCACATCCAGGCGGGATGGTGACGGTGAGGGTGAGGTGGGTGCCTTTGTGCTTCCAGGCGCTCTTGTAGGTGCCGAACTGGGACGTATATGCTCCTGAGACCTCACGGATGCCACCGCCGGGCTGCG
>JBFYTT010000332.1:0-3894 GCA_041300425.1 Roseiflexaceae bacterium | reverse complement strand
CTGGATCCTCAGTGGTGCGGGCTACCACTCTCTGGCCTTCTCACACCTCAGCGCCGCACATCGTTCCTCTCCAAATCATCCGTTACTCCCGCCGTACCTGCACACAGCCGGTGCGGGTATGCACCGTGATCGGCCCTCCATCTCCTTCCACCGTTCACTACAAAAACCAGGAGCCGTCGTGCCTGCCCGAATACGCAGAACTGCGGCGACACCGGTGGTGCTTTCGCCATTGCCATCACGCACCCCATTAAACACTCTTCAGGTTCAGTTGACCGGCAGCGCGTATTCTCGGTGTGTGCGTACTTCTCTACCCTTGGTCATACCGATCACGTCGTTGTCGCAGTCGTCGCAGAAAAAACGACAGTATGCGTTGAAACATTCGAACAAGCCATAGCGATGTTTGTTTCGTACGCATCGAGTCTATCAATCAATCCTTCTGAGTCAGTCACCTGCCACAAACACAGCGCTAATCAGCGGCTACGGTGATCGCTAGCCGGCACCCTCCTCCTGCAAGAGCAATAGCATCAGGCGGGGTTTCTTTTGAGAAACCCCGCCTGATGCACCTTTCACCGGCACCCGATTATGGGGTTGGTGTAGCACTCTTCGTCGGTGTACGTGACACACCGATGTCATTGCTCTGGTCACCGATCACGATGATCCGACCGTTGCGCAGACCGAGGATGGTGTTTGTATAGCTGGCAGCCACGGTATAGATGTCTGTGTATTCAGCAGGAATGTTCAGCTGATTGAAACTGTTGTTACCCCAGCCAATCACCTTGCCGCTGTTCGTCAATGCAATCGAGAACTTATTTCCGGCACTAATGAACTTGATGTCGACAGCCGTGACTGGTGCTACTGCTTGACCGTTCGAATTATTACCCCAGGCAACAACTTTTCCGGTTTTCAGCAACGCCAACGAGTGATCCAAACCGGCCGACACCTGGGTGACGATTTGCTTCCTCAAGGCCTTCGCAGGTGGCTTGGTCTGACCTTGTTTACCGTTGCCCCACCCAATGATTTTGTTCTTGGTGGTGACGGCCAATGCGTGGTCAGCACCGCCAGCAATCAGCTTGATACCCTTCCTGAGGGTTTTTGGAATCTTCTTGACCGTTGACTTTGCGTTGCCCCAGTACACGACGCCGCCCTTTTTGTTGAGGGCCAAACCGAAGCTCCCACCTGCTGCAATGGCCGTAATGTCCTTGAGTGCAGTCTTCGGGATGATGATCTGCTGCAATGTGTTGGCGCCCCAACCGTACACTCGGCCACCCTTGAGTGCCAATGCGAAGTTCGTCCCTACCGCGATGTCTTGGATCCCCGATCCACAGCAGGGTGGTATGTTAGCCTGGAACTCGCGGTTCATGCCCCATGTCACCAATGTGTCGTTCTGGAGCAGCCCGAGCACAAATGATGCGCCGACTACTCCTTTCTTCATCATGAACGGAAGAGGCGTTGGTGTCATCGTCGGGGTGAACGTCCGCGTGTTGGTCCGAGTGAGGGTTACCGTTGGCGTCGGATCTGTGATAAAGAACTCACGTTGTACTTCGGCCGATGCACCATACGTGACTCCCGCTTTGTTGGTGCCTGCCGCAGCTGATGCTTTGACCGTACACTTGCCCACGCCGACAACCCTAAGCTTCCCAGCGACAATGGTACAAACCAATGGTGTTGTGGTCGTGTACGTCACGGGGAGCCCAGAGTTTGTCACTGCCGCAAGGGGGATTTCTGCCCCATCGGACAGTCGCCACTCCGGCAACGCAGGGAAGGTCACGGTATGGACTGCTGGTGTAGGAACGGCTGTTGTCGGAGTCTTCGTTGCTGTTGCACTTGCAGCCGCCGTTGTTGCGGTCGACGTTGCACTTGCAGCCACCGTTGTTGCAGTCGACGTTGCTGTTGGTGAGGCAACAAATCCTGATGGGGTCGGCGTCGCTGTCGGTACGACATTCGTGATTGTGTAGACCGCACCATCTGATTTGAATGAGCCGTCACACGTGGGATCGTCAAACAACCAATTTGATGAAGAGCCACCAACACCTGGGGCTTTGAGATTAAACGTGGCCCATTCGGAGGCTTCAGCTTGGTCAGCGTCTGATTGATAGGTAACCGGAATCGTCAAGCCACCCGATAAACTCCCTGCAACGATACCGCCATCATAGTCACCGGGTGGAACGGTGATGGTCCACGTTGATGTTCCGCCTGTATGGACAACGGTAGCGGCACCGTATTTGTCGGCTGTTACACTGCCAATGGTGTAGTCGGCATCAGGGGTGGCCGTGCCAGCATTTTGCTCAAGGACAATCGTGGTTCCCGCTGCGACTCGCCCATTGATGCGAATGTTAATCGCAGTCGGTGATGTACCTTCGTTGCCACTCCGGTCACGTGTTGTACCGAGGTCGATGATGGGATCAAGACCAAGACGAATATCGTCGAGGAGATTACCTTCACCCGCATTTCGTCCTTGTATGGCGACAAAACCGACGTTGCGTATCCCATCATATCCTGTTGATGGCAGTGTATGCGTCCCAGAGTAAATGCCCCATTTATTAGCGGAGATGACTGCGGTGTTGGCTGTGGTTCCTGCGCTTGCTGTCTGCGCTACGCTTGTCACGACGCCACCTGATGCCACCGAAGTCACGCGCAAAATCTCGCGACTGTATGCGTCCGCAGCAGTAGATCCAGCATCAAGACCTGCTGGTATCCCGATACGAAATGCAGCGATATCTGTGTCATTGCCGTATGTCGGACGATGCGCAAATGAAAACGCAAACTCTTCATTATTGCGTACACACATTGGTTGATACAACATGCCGGCTACATATGCGTTGAGCTCGGCAAACACGACACCGTCCTGAGGCGTGTAGAGTCGACCAAACGTGCCGTATGCTTGTAGTTCAATCACACGGTAGAGATCTGATACGGTTCCCTGAAAGACACCACTACACACCTCTCGATTGATTGGTTGCGTAGAGAACCAGCCACCGAGTTCTGCTTGTCGGATTAAGTGAAAAGAGGTAGGACTACCAGCACAAACGCTACCATACTCTTCAAATGACACATTTTGCATGGTACGCACGCCACCATTCGCTGTGTTAATGGTAGGGTTACTGGTTGTTGGGATGCTTTCTGCTTGGATTGCAGGAGTATTCACCATGAGAATGCCCATCACCATACATATGACAATGATCAGATGATTTAAACGTTGTGATTGCATGATTTATTTTCCACTTTCATTGGCAAACGATACAGTATTCACACACAAACAAAATGTTAGTTTTCATTATTAATTATAAAAATCGTCTCGTCAAGTTGCGTGCAGTTGTTGGTTCGTCGAAGCGGCATGTATCAATCGTGGTAGGCGGATTCGCAGGCTTCATCCGTGGCTTTTGTGTTTGTGGATTGCCGCTTCCGTCTCCAATTTGTCAAACTCTACGAACTCTCTTACAACGAGCTGTAATGCTGACTACATCAGGTAAGACAGAGACGACTGTTCGTCGCCTGATTCCCCGATTGACGCGCTTCACCATATTGGCCGTCCGGATGCAAACAGGGAAATCACAACCAAGAATAAAAGTGAACTTCTGCCGGTACGCTCCTCCAATAAGACAAAGAGAAACAGGCGGGGTTTCTTGCCAGAAACCCCACCTGTTTCACCTCAAACCAGTATCTTTATGTGGTGTCGATGTAGCATGCTTGTCGGGGTGCGTGACACACCAACGCGAACGTTCTGCGTCCCAAATACGACGATACGTCCTGTGCTAAACCGAGGATTATGTACGCATCTCGTTGTACCCATGCACGCACATCAGGACAGAATCTCTCCACGCTGACCACGAACGCACTTCACGACCTCCCTGACCATGCATGCAGTTCACGACCTCCCTGACCATGCATGCAGTT
>JBFYTT010000327.1:0-8124 GCA_041300425.1 Roseiflexaceae bacterium | reverse complement strand
TACCCATTGTCTGGCGCTGTGGATTGCATCCACTCCAGGCAATGGGTTTTTTCGGAGTATCAGCCATGCCCACCCTACGCTCGCTCGAAGGGCAATACAAAGCCCAAATCTCGCTCCTCTGGCAGCCAATCGACGGCACGCCCATTGCCTACCACGCCGACCGCCCCGTCAAAACTGCCAGCATCATCAAACTGCCCATCCTCGTCCACGCCGCCCTGCTCGTCGATGCCGGTCAGCTCAGCTGGGAGCGACGTGTCCCGCTCGACCATGCCACAGTCGTCCCCGGCATGGGCGTGCTCCGCTACCTCGACGCCGGCATCGCCCCGACCGTGCGTGATTTGGCGGTACTTATGACGATTATTTCTGACAACACTGCCACCAATATACTGATTGATATGCTCGGTATCGAAAAAATAAACGAACGCATCCAAACCCTCGGCATGACCCAGACTCGCCTCAATCGCAAGGTGTTTACACCCAATACGCCCGACTGCCTACCATGGGGACTCGGCGTTACTACTGCCCGCGACACCGTACATCTGCTCCAGAGCATTGTGACGGGGCAGATTGGCACATCGGAGACGAATCTCTTCCTGCGCGACACACTGGCCCACCAGCTCGATCGCGTCGGCTTCCCACGGGGTATGCCCCGCGGCTGGACATACGCCGGCAAGACCGGGTCAGACGACGATCTACGCAACGACTGCGGCATCCTGACCGCACCCGATGGCTCTATCGTCATCGCCGCGTGTTTTGTGCAGGAGCTCGCCGAGGCACCGTCGTCGGTCGACCACCCCGGTCTCAAGGCACTCAGCGACGTTGCAGCGTTGATGACAGAGGCCTGATATGCGCGCCATGCCCATCCTGTACGGCCCTCGAGTGCACATCCGACCCTACCAACCGTCCGATATCCAGGCCGTTTTGACACTCTTTGATGATGTCATTGACCCTGCAACGGTCTCGCCCGCGGTGCTCCAACGCCGTAGCGCGTGGTTGTCCTGGGCCACGAGCAACCACGACGAATTGGCACACCTCGACCAACCACCGTACGGCGACCGAGCGCTTATCTTGACCGAATCCGACACGGTCATCGGTTCGGTCGGACTCGTCCCTTGCCTCGATGTCTATGGCCAAGTGGGCATTGGTCCCGACGATGGTCGCAGCAGGGCCGAGCTGGGTCTTTTTTGGATGGTGCACCCTGATTATCAACGCAAGGGCTATGCCACCGAGGCCGGGCAGCTGTTGGTCCGCTATGCAATGGACGAGTTGCGCGTCGAACGAATCATCGCAACGACCGAGTACGATAACCACGCATCACAAGCAGTCATGCGAAAACTCGGCATGGACATCCGCCGCAATAGTCAGCCAATGCCGCCATGGTTGCAATTGGTCGGTGCGTACGAGCCCTGGATGGAACCAGAGCAGTTGCCCGATGGGACATACATCCGCACCATCGTCGAATCCGATCTCGACGAGATGTTGGCGCTCTGGCGCGACGCACCGCTCCGCATCAGTCCGACCGACACACCGACGGGCCTGCGCCGCCACATCGCCCTGTCAGGGCGCTTCGCACTCGCGCTGTGCGCTGCCGACGGTACCATCATCGGCACCGTGTTGGGGAGCGACGATGGCCGGCGCGGCTGGATCAACCATCTAGCGGTACGCCGCGACCACCAACACAACGGCTACGGGGCACGTCTCGTAGAGGCATTGGCAGCGCGGTTAACCGCAGCAGGATGCGAAAAACTGAACCTCCTCGTCATCAACAACAACGCCCACGTTGTCCCCTTTTATGAGTCGTTGGGCTTTGCGTTGGACGACAATCTGTTTATGGCACGCTGGTTACGTACCGTATGAAAACAATGCGCGTCATATTTGTGATTTCTCTCTGCGTGCTGTGTGCCTGCGCTTCACCAACACAGATTGCGTCGTTCACCCTCCCCGACCCCGCTCCGTACGAGCAAACAACGCTCGAGGTGCGCACCTCCACGGGACTCGCCCTGCGTGTGGTCAGCGCGTCTGATGGTGCGACAACCCGCACGACACTGTCTGCAACTCCCGACTATGCGCCGGCGTGGCTGGCAGCCAATGGCGGTACGGTGACCATCCAAACCATCGGTGAACAGAGCGCTATTGTGACTGGCGATTGCCTGCAAACGGCGACCGAAATCCCCGCGGTATCAGCAGGCGGGATCGTCGGCCCGCAACCGGGATACACGGCGGTCACCGACGGTGCCACCGAAAGTCGTGACGGTGGGACGTTATGGCAAGGCTACTCCGGCACGGCCGCTGTTCGAGCGGGGCAAATTGTAGCCCTCGATGCCCAGGGCGTTGGGCGTATCCTGTTGCCCGATAACACCACCCGGACAGATGCATACTCGTGGTCATACCGACGCATTGCCTGGCCTGATCCCGTGCCGCGCGTCACAGCGACCTGCACGCTGACAACGCTCACCACGTTCACGCTCCCCGAAGCTGTCACCGCACGCCGTCTGTACGGTGGTGCGCTCCTGGCGGAGCATGCCGATAATCCTGCTGCGGTCGGCGCAGCGTTTTTGCCCATCCTGCGTGCCGAGGGATGGCTTATCGACACCATTTCGCAGACCCCTGCCCTGATCGTATGGCACGTCGCACGTGGTAATCTCGGCTACCAAGTCGTTTTGAGTGCCACTGCAACCGGAACCACCGATATCACCGTCTATAAAAGTGAACCATAAAAAAACCCTTGGAAGATGCGTGGTAGGATGAATCAATTAATCCCCGGAATTGGCGTATTGGAGGGATGTGCATGCGTAAATTGATTTCTATTGCTTCGTGGACTGTCGGTATCATCGTCGGCTTTGTGCTGATACTCGTGGCTTCGATCGTTATCGACCGCGCGATGGCAGTGGGCAAAGTCGACAAGATGACCAACACCATTATCCCCAACGGCACCAACCCTGCAGTGCGTGCCTACGTGAGCAAACCAGACGGCGAAGGTCCGTTCCCCGTGGTCATCATGGTGCACGAATGGTGGGGTCTCAAAGAAGAAATCGTCGGCAAAGCGGATGAGCTGGCGAAAGACGGCTATGTCGTCATTGCACCGGATGTCATGCGCGGCAACACGACAAGCTGGATCCCCACGGCGATCTATCAAGTGTCGTCGACCCCAACGACCCAAATCGACAGCGACATCGATTCAGTACTGCAGTGGGCAAGCAATCAATCCTTTGTGGATCGCAACCGCATCGCCATCATGGGCTTTTGCTTCGGTGGTGGGACGGCACTCCGCTACGGGATTCAAACCCCGGCAATCAAAGCCACAGCGATTTTTTATGGGTCAACAATCACCGACCCCGCGCTGCTCAAATCACTCAACGGGCCGGTACTCGGCATTTTCGGGGCCGACGACACGATGATACCTATCAGCGAAGTCACTGGCCTCGAGGATGGCTTGAACGCCGCCGGGATCCCCAACGAAATCACGATTTACGAAGGTGAAGGGCATGCCTTCATCACCAGCGTCGACGAAATCAAAAAAGGCGGCAATCAGGGCAAGGCGTGGCAGCAATTGCGTACCTTCCTCGCTGCCAGCTTCTCGGCACAGGGATACTCACGCGTCCGACCCGTCGCATTGCAGCAGCAGAACGCAATCCAACAAGACTGGAATGTCGATCGCTTGGTCCATCTCTACGTCTGCAATCAAGCGACTGCACGGAGCGCGTTCCGCGACGAGTGACCACATTTGTGACCGCTGGGCATGGTACACTGAATTGTACTTCAACCACTGGCGACACCTGTAGCTATGCTACGAATGAAAGAGAGCTCCAATGGATTTCGTACTATTGTGTTTGAGTGTTCTTGTGTTTGTCGCGATTGCCATTGTCATTACGGGCATCAAGATTGTCCCGCAGGGGTATGAGTGGACCGTCGAGCGCTTCGGCCGTTACCGCATGGTCATCAGGCCTGGTTTGAGCATCGTCATCCCGTTCGTCGATATGATTGGCCGCAAGGTCAATGTCCAAGAGCAGGTCCTCGATATTCCGTCACAGATCGTCATCACCCGTGACAACGCAACAGTGCGTGTCGATGGTGTGTTGTTCTATCAAGTCTACGAGACGCACCTCGCCGCCTATCAAGTGTTTAACTTGCAAGCATCGATTATAAACTTGGCATTGACCAACCTGCGTACCGCCATCGGCAGCATGGAGCTCGACGAGGTCTTGGCAAAGCGTGACGAAATCAACACGCGTTTGTTGACGGCACTCGACCAAGCCACGCAGACATGGGGCACCAAAGTCACCCGGGTCGAAATCAAAGACGTGCTCCCGCCCGAAGACATCACCCGTGCGATGTCCAAGCAGTTGACGGCTGACCGCGAGAAGCGCGCCAAAATCCTCGAAGCCGAAGGCTTCCGTCAGGCCGAGATTCTCAATGCCGAAGGTCTGAAGCAGGCAAAAATCCTCGAAGCCGAAGGTATGTTGGCAGCGGCACGCCTGCAGGCCGAAGCCCGCGAACGCCTCGCCGGTGCCGAAGCAGAATCAACTCGCCTGCTGGTTGAATCGGTCGGCAAACCCGAAGCAGCGTTGCAGTACTTCATCGCACAACGGTATATTGATGCCCTCCAAAAACTCGGTGATTCGCCAGCGGCGCGCATGATTGTGGTGCCGACCGACTTTTCGAACTTCGCCGGCGCGCTCGGCGCCATCACCGAGATGATGAACAAGAAGGATTAACCATGTACTCGGCATATTTCTGGTTGGTATTGGGGGCTGTCCTCATTGTCGCCGAAATATTTGTGCCCGGAGTCTTTATCCTTTGGATCGGGATTGCAGCCCTGGCTACCGCTGGGGTTGCACTCTTGTTCCCGACGCTCGGGGCATGGATATTGCTGTTTTTTGCAGTACTTACGGTTTTATCAGCTTTTCTTGGTACAAAAATATACACGCTTGTTACGTCATCCCCGACCACACTCAATAATCTTGCGCAGCAACTGGTAGGCAAACGCGGGGTCTGTATTGCTCGCCTCGATGACCCAGAGATTCGCATCAGAATCGACGGCGTCGAATGGGCTGCGCTCGCCGATGGCGAAATCGATTGCGGCGATCACGTGATCGTCCTACGATTCCATGACGCAAAACCAGTCGTACGCACAGCGTAATTCAAAGCATTCGACCGACATACACCTGTCTATTGCTTTACACTGGTTTCACGAAACTATCATCTGTGCGCAGTTGTACTATATTGACTATCTCGGCGCACAGTGGTACCATTTTGTCAGAGTTATTACTACCTACCGTAAAGCAGAGCCCATGAACCGCGAACTCATGACCATCCGCCAGCTCGCAGATCGTGCTGGTGTTACCCAACGAACCATTCGGTATTACACCGACGAAGGACTTATCGACGCACCCGTCGACAAAGTGCGCACACCACGATATACCGAGCGGCATCTGTTGCAATTGCTCGCCGCTGCCCGCCTCAAATCAGGCTACCTCCCATTACGCGTCATCCGTGCCCGCATGGCAGGGATGAGCGACAGCGATTTGCACGAAGTCATCAATAGCGCGACCGTCGCCATCGAAGAACTCGTTGCTGCCGAGGTGCCCGAAGAAGTCTTTGCTAGCCATCACGTCAACCGTGTGGTCGGCAACACCAATGCAGAGTACTCGGTCCCTGCGGTCACCGATGGCACACAAGACATCCGCTGGCATCGGTATGTTATTGAAGAAGGCATCGAAATCCACTTCCGCGACGATCGCATCATCGACAGCGGTGAGCTTCGTCGGATCGGGGCGATTTTACGCCGCCGTCCATAAACCGTCTTCGCCAAACACCCCCGAGCAATGCTCGGGGGTGTTTTTTTCTGCTCATTCTTCGGTGCCCGGCACATTATAATCGGGGTCGCTGTCTGCAGGGGGTTGAGGCCGCTTGTATGGTCCCGGCCGCCGGCCATGAATCCATGCCCCAAAGATGTCGAGGTACCCTGTCTCGTTGACCCCTGCACCTGCGCTCGCCGCACTGATGTCGAACAACCTGCCGATGTCTGCATCGCTGATGGTATATCCGTCGTCATTCAACGACGCACCAAGCGGCGGGAGGATGTCGTGGCCGTCCCGGAGCATGTCGAAGTCGGTTGCCGCGGCGTGTGTGTCGTCTGCCGCGCTACTCCCCATGTTACTCACTCCACCGTCCAATCCCAAGAAATCTCTATCATCCTCGTCATCGTCCTCATCATCTGCGTCGTATGCATCGAGCTCGGCATCGAAATCGAAGTATTCATGTGCATCAGGGCCGAATGATGGTCCTTGGGGCTCGGTCAACTCGGGGAACATTGTTGTCCACGCGGTAATGAGCCGCTTGATACTGCGTGTCTGTGCATAGAGCTGGGCAAACTGCTCGTGGATTTCGTTCAAGCCCGTGCGGGCAGCGCTTGGCTCGCACGCGATGACGACCTCGCTCAGATACGAAAGCGCCGACGTTATCTCGTCGTGCGCTTGGTTTAGGTTGTACTGCAAACGCGTTGCGTTGAGTTTGTTGCTCATTTTTGCTCCCTTTCAGTATGCTGCGTTCCGTGATCCGTATGCCGATATGGAACACATGCGCGTTGCTACATCGTCTGCTCCTCTGCTTTCACAGCCCCTACCGGGTTGCTGTCTCTCTCAATGCAATCATAATACCACAATTGCGTAATATTTGTCAACCCTATTGACAATTACAGTGTTTACTGTTATACTTACGTAGTTGTGTTAAAACAACACAGAGAAAGAAGAACGAGCGCACAGTGAAAGGACGAGTGTATGCCAGAACTCCGTGTGATGACCAATCGAACGCACCTGCACGACGAACGCGATGCAGCAGGCCGCACCCAAGAACTGATGGTCCGCGCAACAGTCGTTGCCCCAGAACTCACCAAAACGACCCAACCCAGAATCCCGTTGAACATCGCGATTGTGATTGACCGCAGTGGATCAATGGCAGGGCGCAAATTAGCCGATGCCATTGCGGCGACCCAACGGATTGTCAACCGTCTGGGGAGCGAGGACCGCTGCACGATAGTGGCGTTTGACTCGCACGTGTCTGTTCTGGCAGATGGTGGACTGATGAGTGATGCGCAGCGTGACCTGGTACGGCATGCACTCACCCGATTGACCTCCGGTGGGTCGACAAATCTGGCAGGCGGGTGGGACACAGCGACACGCATCTTGCTGACGCATCACCGGACTGATGCATATGTCAGTCGGGCGATTCTGTTGACGGACGGCAATGCAAACGTGGGTATTCGCGACCCGCAAGCGCTTGGTCAACAAGCTGCCGTCTACGCACAGCGTGGTGTCAGCACCAGTGCCTACGGGTTAGGCAGGGGCTACAACGAAGATGCGTTGCTCGAGATAAGCCGATCGGGCATGGGCAATCATCAGTTCATCGAACAATCGTCCGACATCGATGGATTCTTCGGACAGGAGCTGCAGGAACTGTTTGCGGTGTCACTCACGACGGCCAGTCTGACGGCACATGTACCGACGGGATATACCTGTGATGTGGTGGGCGGCATCCCCAGTCACCGCGATGACGCAACGTTGCGCATCGACATCGGCAGCATGGTCTCGCTCGAGCAACGCAACGTGTACCTGCGCATTATGCCGCTGTCGCTGACTGCGCGTGGCCCACAAGAGCTCCAGCTGACCTTTGCTGGAGTCGATAGTGCCCAGCAGGTCCAGTCGGTGGCGAGCGTTGTGGGGTGGACATTGACCGATAGCGCCGACGCAGCCAAATACCCCGTCAACACCGACGTGGAGCAAGAGGCAACGCTGATAGATTTGGCGCATACCCGTGCCGAAGCAAATCGGCTCAACCAAGAGGGACGGTATGGCGAAGCGGGCGATTATGTCCGTCAGCGTCAGCAACGCAGTGCGGTGTATGCGACCTACGCGTTCTACGAAAACAGCGCAGCGGATTTTGAGCGCCCCATTGATGCCTATATGAGCAAAAAGCGGATCGCCCGCGAGCACATGTCCACCCGGTTTTCGACCAAGGATCTGGCGGAGTTAAAAAAACACGTGGCTGATCTAATCCGCGACGGTGCGTCTCAAGCCGAAATAGACACGGCACAGTCGATGGTCGACATCATGACCCGGCTCATCC
>JBFYTT010000319.1:0-4232 GCA_041300425.1 Roseiflexaceae bacterium | reverse complement strand
TGGATTTGGACAATTTGTCACTCCAACACCGTATATCGTCTACTCAACATCCTCTGGGGATTACTCCTCTATATTTTACCGAGTATTGCTGGGTATTTGGCCTATGCATGGATGACCGTGTGATATTTAGCATGTTGGTGGTGATTCTGGTACTCATGATTGTTCGTTTTGATGCAAAACTCTGGAAGAATGTTGCTGCCACCATCATATGTAGTTTATGGCTGCTCGTCGCGCTCTCTCTACAGGCAAAATTTTCACTCCAGAGTGCTTCCGCATTTGCAGGTAGCTCTGCTGCTCTGATTGATGATCTACAACAGATGCCTACACAATCAATTGTTGTTTGGGGTTCCTTTCCATTTACGTACAATGCGCTCTATCCGCTGCGCGCCATGCAAACTGATGTAGCCCCCTTAGACATGCATACGTTGGCTCTTGCGATCATCCAGCCTCAATCGGTCGCATATGAACAGCGGAAGCAAGGATTTGACTTCAACACCGCATTGCGATCTGATGCAGGGGTGCTTATTTCTTACTACCCTCTCATAAAAAAGAATCAATATCTATTGCAACGAGCATTTTGGAATGAAATTGCAAGAAGAAATCTTCTGGAAAGGGCAGCAGCTAGACATCAAGCGTATCCGTTGCATCCCGTAACCGCCAAAACATCGCCTTTTCTCGAGAGAACGGTGTGCGTTTGCCGGTTGAACATCTTCTCCGCATCCCCACAACAAACATAGCGGAGCATGTCGATTCGGAGATCAAGGTAAAAAACAGGATCGTTTCTGTTTTCATGATGCCAAATCAGCGTTGTACTTCGTCGGAATCGAGATCGCGGACCAACACAGAGTGTGTCGTCTACAGCGCAGCCCTTCGCCAAAAAATCCATCAATAGTGCTCCCAAATCTGCTGCCCGCCGTGAACAATTGCTGTTCCCGCGAACACTGGATTCACACCACTTGACAAAACGCAATCCACAATAACCCCGTAGCAGCACGGCTACAGCGGGTACAGTTTTGTTGTTATTATTGAAGAAATTTAGAACTAAATACACATTTGACCTTGATCAAACCAACTACATACCACTCCGCCATCGTATACATTCGTTCGAACTGGGGTGCAATATGACAACTGTATGACATTTTTAAATTACAAGTAGTTTTGGTACAATTATACTTATGTTGTATGATAGTTATTACTATATCTGTCGTATCGTTTGTATATCTGAAATACCTCATGCAAATAGCACAACTCTGGCATCGAATGCAACTCCAGCGACATTGGCAGATCACCCTAGCAGGTGTATGGGGAATGGGACTCGTGCTCATTGCGTGCATCGTACTCGATCCTGTGTTCCAAACGAACGACGATGTGGCGATGGCGATGCGTGTCCACGGGTTTGGGCAATTTACCGTTCCAACGCCATATATTGTCTACTCAAACATCCTTTGGGGGTACATCCTCTACGCACTGCCACCCATTGCGGGCTACCTCGCCTATGCGTGGGTCTACGTCGTATTAATGATTTTTTACAGTTGGTCGATTACCTATTTTTTGTTACGAACCTCGCTACCCACGTTGATCGCGCTGTGTATGAGTGCATTGATACTGATCCAACCACTGGTGATCCTCCAGTTCACGTCGCTCGCGGGATTTCTTTCGCTGGTGAGTATGCTTGCGTTGTGGCAGTATACCCGCACACCATCAGGCTGGCTGTTGCTCGTACTCCTGTGTAGTGGGGTCGCAGCGCTGATGATACGGACGATTATGTTCCCGTTGATTGGCTTCATCGCACTGCCTCTTTTTTGGCAGCACTGGCGATTGCTCCGCACAGACCGGAAGCTCCTGTTTGCATTGGCTGGCCTGCTTGGGTTCGCAGTTTTCGCCATGCTGCTCAATGGGTGGGCATATCAGCAAACACCAGAGATGGCGCGTTTTCATAATCTGTATCGAACCTATCAGCCGTTATTCAACAATGGTGCGACGAAGTTTTTTTCGGTGAATCCAGAGCTGCTCGCGGCATCGCCGTATACCGCTCAAGATGTATCATTGATTGCGTTACGGTTTTTGGTACCCGGAATATTAACTGATCTCGATGCACTTCGTCCATTGATAGCGAATTTTCGCCTGTGGCCGCCACAAACCGAAACTATTGTTCCCGTAATCAGAACGAGTTTTTCGTCTCTCTTCAATGGATACACCTCTCTCATTGTCATCACGACGACACTCCTCTATATACAGACACGGACGGTTCGGCAATGGATGTTCGTGGTGTTGTTTGCGTGTGCCGTCCTTATGATTTGTTTATCTGGGCGTGTGGTGCACGGACGCGTGCTATACCCGTTGTTCAGCGCGGTATTTGTGTTTTCAGTATTGATGATTCAACAGCACGGTCGGGCAAAAAAAAGCAATTCACGACTGATGATGCTGGGGCTCATCGGATTACTCGTCGTGCAATTCCAAGACGTGCAACGGACCTCTGTGTCATTTGCGTTTTCGAGGAGACAGTTAACAAAAGACATGGCTCAGCTTCCGGACAAACCATATCTGGTATGGGGAGCGACACCGCTTGCGTATAACGCACTCTATCCACTCGCAGCGTTGCGCACTGATCAGACGCCACTCACACACTACACCCTGGCCTTGTCGGCAATCCAACCTCGTTCGGTGTTCTACGAAGCGGTACAAAATGGCTATGATCTGAACGCAGCGCTTCGTTCCGACGAAGGCGTGTATGCAATCATCAATCCAAATTTTGTCGGCGCACTTACCCCGTATTGCAAGAAACACTTGAACGCAACATTCACACGCGAAATCATCTGGAAGGGCAAAGTTCTCACCTTACAACGCATTCGGTGCGTCGTCAATACGGTTCCATAATGCATTGATATAGACATAGACCCACGGCATGCCCCCCGTATCGGGGGCAGGCAGCACCATAGCCCCACGGCATGCCGTGGGGCTATGGTCGAATCAAAAAATCCGCATGTGCTGCGGAATCCGCCACCAGCTGCGCATTGAGGCCATCGTTCGTGGCGATGCGCTGTTCTGCTTGTTGCCGCGTAAACCCCCAGGCTTGCATGTGCCGGTTGGCCAAGCGATCCATTGCGACGCCAAGCGGTGTATCGAGGTACCAACACGCATCCAAGTGGCCGCGCACCTGCTCCCAGCCGTCGTCGTCGTGCAACAGATACAAGCCTTCGACGATGACGATGCGGGTGGCAGCGGGTATGGTCGTCGCATCGGCAATCGGGTCACCGATGGCGTGCTCAAAACCCGGCCAGGTCGCAGCACAGACACCTGCTGCTCGGCGCACCATCTGAAGCGCAGCCACAAAGCCGGCTGCATCGAAGGTCCATGGTGCACCACGCCGCGCGAATGCGGCCACGGGGTCAGAGAACTGTGCGAGTTGTGCCTTGGTCAGATGGAACCCGTCCATCCCCAGCGCCACTGCCGTCCCCGCCCCGTGCGCCGCATTGAGGTGTGTCGCCCACTGCGCAGCCAACGTCGTTTTGCCGGCGCCGGGGATACCGACCAATCCGATCAACAGGCGCGTGCTGGGACTGTTCAACGCAGTCCCAAAATAATCAATCGGCTGTGCGAGCACTGGTGGCATAGCGGTACCTCCACATTGCAGATATCCGCTATCCTACGCTATCTCGGGGCAGGTGGCGACGGGTGCTGCGCTATTGCTCGTGGATGACGATGTCGAGGCCGTTATCTGGGTGATACGACCACGAAATATCGAATGACGCGAACTCCTCGCGCTGCACTCCATCTACTGCCCGGGTCTGGTCCATGCGCGATGTCACATAGCTCGGCACGGGGATGGCGCTTAACACGCAAGCGATTTCCTCAATGGGCGCACCCTGGTCTTCTTTGCCTTCACCGTCAATCGACAGTGTTTTGCCGTTGTCCAACACATCGATGTAGCCCGAATACGTGCCGGCGCACGACTTCATCGCGGTTTGGAGCTTTGTCTCGCCGATGTTCCCCAGCATATCGGTCACCTGGCTACACCCGCTCAACAGCACCGCTGCCAATACAATCATGCTCGTGATGCGCATTGCATCCCCCTCGGTCGACTCTCGCGCCATCGACTGCCGATGACCACGCCACACGGTGGATTTGGGAAAGAATACAAAAATACACGTCCACAAATGTGGACGTGTATACAAAGAATCCCTATTTGTGGACAACATCAACCGATGCGACGTGCCTGGGCTTGTGCTTGG
>JBFYTT010000316.1:0-22452 GCA_041300425.1 Roseiflexaceae bacterium | reverse complement strand
CGCTCGACAAAAACGACCTCGCCGCACATATTCGGCAACGCCGGGCACTGTCGTTGGCACATGTGGGCAGAGCGAACGAAGCCATGACAGACATGCGCTACGTTCTGGCAGTTGCACCGCTGTCCATGCACGACCAGTACATCTATGGTCGGGTGGCGTATTTGGCCGGTGATTTGAACGAAGCCCTCGCTGCGTTGGCACACGCTGCTGCGAGCATGCCCGACACGGCGGTCGTCCAACAGTGGTACGGCATGCTCTTGCTCAAGCGCGGTGCACTGCGTGAGGCGACGCCGATCCTCGAACGTGCCAATGACCTGGCCCCCGGCAATGGCGCCATCAATGCTGCGTTGCGTGATGCCTATATCGCCGAAAATCGCATCGATCGGGCCATCAGTGCGGCACACCGGGCGTCGCGGTTTGAGAGTAGCAATCCCGACAATCACTATCAGCTCGCGAAACTCTATGTCGAGACGCATCGCTTGCGCGAGGCTCGCACATCGGTCATGGCGGCGATTGCCCTCAAAAACGACGTGGTTGCCTGGCATATGCTGCTCGGCGATATCTGCCAGCAGGTCGGCATGTTCGACAATGCCCGTAGCGCCTATTTGAGTGCCACGGCGCTTGATCCTGATGGCACCAAACCACTCTACGCACTGTCGCATTTGTTGGTCTTGCAAGGCCGTATCAACGAAGCGATTACCAATCTCGAGCAAGCACTGCTCCGCGACCCCGAAAACGCCAGCTGGCACTACGAACTGGGGCAACTCTACGAGCAGCGTGGCGATCGCCCTGCGGCGCTCGAAGCATATCGGCGTGCGGTGGAGTTTGGTGGCGACAAAGCCCAATATTACCGTGAACTCGCCAAGCTCGAAGCCAAAATCGCTCCCAAAGAGACTCCCGTTGCACCGGTGTCTGAAGAAATCCAGCGCTCTGCGCACCGCTTCCAAAACGACGATGAAGTCTTTTTGGCGATGGGCGATGTCAATGTGGCACAAGGTCGGTACGACGCCGCCCTCGAACAGTTTACGCATGCATATGCGATCGCACCGACCAAACCTGATGTCCTCTGGCGCTACGGTCATGCCCTCTGGCATGTCGGGTCCGGAGTCGAGGCACGCCGTGTCTACGAATCCGCCATCAAATACGATCGGCGCTGTGTCCAAGCATATGTGGGTCTCGCCCGCATCGCGTTGGCAGATGCGCAGTACCAGTCTGCCCTCGATCACTTGCGGATTGCCTGTGAGTTAGAACCGCACGCCGTCATCCACAAGATTGAACTCATCGAGACGTTGATTGCGCTCAAAAAACCCGAAGAATGCACCGCGCTGTTGCCGCAAGTCCTCAAAACGCTCCCTGCTGATGTGGCGATATTGCAGCGCTTTGCGGTCATTGCCATCGTGTTGGGTATCACCGCAGAGGCAATCAGCGCACTCGACCGTGCACTCGTCATTGATGCGAACAATGCCGATACACATTGTTTGTTGGGTCGTGCCTACAAACAAAGTGGGAATGGCCAGAAGGCGCAGATTTCGTTCCGACGCGCACTCAATCTGAACCCAGAGCTCAAAGAAGCCCAGAACGGCTTGAGTTTGCTCGGCCCGTTGTCTATTCTGCGGCGGCGCAAACCGCCCACGCTCTGATACCCACAAATGGACGAGGAGTCTCGGTGATGGAACGACGCAAGAGTGGGACAATCAACGCACACCCAACCACGGCTCCACGCACGCCGGTGGTCAGCGCTGTGCCGGCCCACGATCAGCACCATCCTGAGGCACCGACCTTTGCGCAGGTCCGTCGCGCTTGCGAACACGCCATCCGGGCCGGTGACCACAAAATCGCCTGGCGTGTCGCACAAGTCTTGATTCGCCGATTCCCCGATGCACTCGCCCCGAGTATGTTGCTCGGCAGTGCATTGGTTGCCGGCAATCAACACGCGATGGCAGTACAACACTACAAGTTCCTCATCAAGCGCAACGTCACCGATGCGACGGCGTGGGCGGGTCTCGCTACGGTACTGACCAGCTGTGGCAGTAGTCAGGCTGGCACCGTTGCGCTCCACCGCGCATACTGCGTCGACCCACTCGATGCACAGGGGAACCCGCGCGAAGGGATCACACACATCCCGCACAGTCATGGAGTTTTGTTGCTCAAGCGTGGGAATGCCGTGATGGCCGCCGCCGAGCTCAGCAATGCACTCAAGACCGTGCCGCATCGTGCAGATATTCGCTGGTATGCCATCGATGCTCTCCGGCGAGCGGGTAACCTCGACGAGGCGCGGAGATTACTCTCGCATCATGATTTCGACCCCGAGCCTGAGTTCCCCGTGTTGCTGCTCCGCGTGGCCCTGAGCACGGCCCTTGATGTGATCCAAGTGACGCGAGAACAGATTTTGGCGATGGATCCTGATGGGAGCTATACGCGGGCGTTTTTTGGGGCCGATGCTGTGCCGTTCCGTCTCCCTGCAGTGCCACGGGTGCGTTGGGATGCCGAATTAGCCAAACTCCAGGCGTATCTCGACGCTGACGCAGATGCCCAAATCCGTGCCGAGAGTGGAACCGACCTCGCACAGCCGTCTGCTCCTGAACCCACCCTGCCGACTGCACCCGCTCCACAGGTGCCGGTATTGGCAGCCACTGATGGCCAGGTACACCTGATTATGGGCAATCGAGCGGTGCTCCAACGCCGCTTCGGAGCAGACGGTTTTCGCCGTATCGAAGACCAAATCACCGCAGTCTGTGGAGTGTTGCGCACACAAGGAATGACCATCTGTTGTGGGTACATTGACGCCCCGCAGACATTCGGATTGGGTGACATGCATTTCACCGAACCGGTCCCTGCAGACGCCATGGCGGTACGGGATTTTATCCGCCGGGTAGCAGCGCACTGTGCAGCGGCGCAGGTCGAACTCGCCACCGTGGTCATCGTAGGTGGCGACGAGTGCATTCCCTTTCATCGTCTGAGTAATCCTATCCCTGACGATGACCGGGTCATTTTTTCGGATAATCCATATGCCTGTGACGATTCGGGGTATCTTATCCCCCAGCGGATTGTCTCGCGCTTGCCCGAAGGGGACGACGACGATCCCACATTGTTGTTGAGTATGCTGGTGTCGATGACGGAGTACCACCGCACCGCACACCACCAAGGGCGCATCGGATTCGATGTTGCCGCCTGGTTGCGGATCCGGAGCGCGGTGGGTGATCGCCTGGCACGTGGGGTGGCGGCAGAAGTCTGGCAGGAGCCTTCACGCTTGGTGTTGCGCAATCTGCATGCGGATGCACGGTTGATTCTCTCGCCGCCGCATACCAGTCAATCCGGTACCCACAAAATCATCGCAGGGCACGAGGTGCTGTACCTCAACTTGCATGGTGCAGCGGGTATGCCGCATTTTTATGGGCAACCGGCCGATGTCTGGGGGGCTGCAACCGCCTTGCCCATTGCACTTTCGCCCGATCACATCCAGCGCAGTGTGGTGGCTGGCACCATTATCATCAGCGAAGCATGCTATGGAGCCGAGTTGGCCGGCCGGAACATCCGGAACTCGATCCCATTACGAGCGCTGTCGCTCGGTGCGTTGGCGTTTGTCGGTGCAACGGTCAACGCCTACGGGAGTTCTGCTGCGCCGTTGCTCGGCGCAGATTTGTTGTTTGAGCGCTTGACGCATCATTTGGCGACGGGAATGCCCGTTGGTATGGCACTCCACTATGCGCGGTTAGAATTTGCACAGACCATGTATGAGCGCCAGGGGTTCCTCGATGATGTCGATATGAAGACGCTGATTGAGTTCATCTTGCTTGGCGATCCCTGGGCAACGATGAAAGGGGGGATGGCACAGCCGACCATTCGACATACCACCAGCACGGGGAGCATGCAGCTACAGGCAGTGGCACGGGTCCCCAAGACGGTTCGCCGGATGTTGTTGACCGAGCGCGATATTTCGCCCGAGATGCTCCGGCATGCGCGGACGGTACTCGAACAGTATGTACCGACCAGCCAGAGCCGCTCGATGTCGATTGTTGCGACTACTAATCCGGGAGTACACCGGAAAGGTCCGCAATCCCCCGAAGTTCGCTTTTCGATGACGTCGTTGGTACAGACGAGCGATGGGCAATGGCTCCCAAAAAATGTCCATGTGACGATGAATACCCACACCGGCAACAAAATCTATGTCTCGCGCTAGTCTGACAATTCGATTACCAAACATGGTACTATATACAATAGTAAAAACAAGAGATTTGATGGTGTTGTCATGCGCATGAGTGTCTTGCAGCAGAGTCTCCACAAATCACGCACATACATCACGTCGCGCAATGGCGCCATTATCGCATTTGCACTTTTGCTGGCGGTGATGGGGATTGCGACGATTGCACAAACGGTGCGTGTCGCGCAAACCGGTCGCGAAATCGACACATTGATTGCTGAACAAACCGCATTGGAGCGCACGCACAAAGCACTCCTCCTGCGCATGGCAGATGCGCAGTCCATGCAACGAATTGAGCGTTACGCAGAACAAACTGGGATGATTCCGGTCCAGTATACAACTGTGCGCTTCATGATCCTTGGGGTAGACAAAGGCCAGGTCGTTGTCACCAAAGCACTGGAGCAGTCACCATGAGTCTACAAAGTGATCCACGTGCCATCGCAGGCACACATCCAACGGAACGTGGCGGTACAAGCGCCCCGACAAACGCCCCACGTTCGTGGCGGTTATTTGTTGCGTTTGGTGTTGCCATGCTCTTTCTGGCACGTGTGACCATCCAACTTGCCGATGTGCAACTGCTCGACCGCAACGGATATGCAGCACGTGCGAGCAGCGAAGTAAACCAGAGTCTGTCCATCGTCGCCAGTCGGGGCACCATCGTTGATCGCTTCGGCAATATACTTGCCGTCGATGTCGAACGACGTTCGTTGTATGTGGTGCCTGCCCAAATTGACCCCGGTGATGCAGCCAATCTTGCGATGCAAATCAGCGAAATCATCGAAATCCCGGCCGAGAAAATTTTGGCGCTCCTCATCGATACGAATCGCGCCTGGGTCCCGGTAGCCCGGTGGCTCCCTGATGACCAAGCAGATCAGATCGAACGCCTGGCCCAAGGGAGCCTCTATTTGGTCTACGAGTCGCACCGATTCTACCCACAAGGCCGATTTGCACCGCACGTTATCGGCGCGACGAATCTCAATGGGATGGGGATTGCAGGCGTCGAGGCGAGTTTTGATGATGTCCTGCGCGGCACCAACGGCGTTATCACTGCCGAGGTCGACATCCACCAACAGCCGATTTGGTCTCGCCCGTACGAGCGGGTTGAACCCGTCAATGGGAGCCGGGTGCAACTCACTATTGACCCATATATCCAACATCTCGCCGAAGACCAATTGGGCAGAGCCATCGATATGCATGGCGCGTCGGGTGGAACGGTCATTGTGATGGACGTCAAAACTGGTGCAGTCCGCGCCATGGCAAGCTTCCCTGATTTTGATCCCAACGACTACAGCGATGTCGAACCTGAGGTCTACAACACCAATCCCGCGGTCGGCCAAGTCTACGAGCCCGGTTCGACCTTCAAAATCCTGACCGTTGCTGCGGGGATGCAGGCCAACGCGTTTGACGAAAACAGCCAAGTCGTCGATGAGGGGACAATTCGTCGCTACGATTACAACCTGTCGAATTACGACTTCAACGGCAACGGGCTGGTGAGCCCTGGTGGGGTGTTGTATTACTCGAGTAATATCGGCGCGTTGCTTTTTGCAGAGCAAATGGGCGAGTCGGTGTTTTATAAAGCAGTCGAAGACTTCGGATTCGGCAAAGCGACCGGCATCGAACTCCCGGGCGAGACCGCCGGCATCTATTGGAAGCCCGGTTCAGCCAACTATACCCCTATCAACCTCAACACAAACTCCTATGGCCAAGGCATTGCCGTCACCCCATTACAAATCGCCCGGATGACTGCGGCTGTCGGTAACAATGGGGTAATGATGCAGCCGTATATCGTCCAGAAACGCTGCAACCGCGACGGTACCTGTGTTGACACCGAGCCTGTCGTGCAAAGCCAACCAATCAGTGCACAGGTCGCACTCAAAGTGCGTGGGATGCTGATGCGTTCGGCTAATCACTACGTCAACGCCCGCCAACCTGATGTTCGGTGGCTCGTTCCGGGCTTCCGTGTGGGTGCCAAAACAGGTACGTCATCTATCCCCGACGGGTATGGTGGATATACCGGCCAAACCATCGGCTCGGTCGCCGGGATGGCCCCGCTCGAAGCACCGCGCTACGCAGTACTCGTCAAAATCGATCGGCCAATAGACGACATCTATGGAATTGCAACTGCCCTGCCAGTCTATCGGCGCATCGTCGCAGAATTGATGCGCTACGACCGCATAGCCCCCAACTACGCGCTCATGGGCGATGGTCAGCGGCCGGGAGTGGTCTATGGCGACTAACGTCCATCCCCTTCGAGATATTCTGATAGGTATCCAAGACCCTACAACGGTCGTCAACATCCATGCCGACGCACAAACTGCTGCGACGACCATAGCACACGTAACCATTGATTCGCGCTTGGTCGAACCGGGTGCGCTCTATGTCGCCCTTGTTGGGATGACCGTCGATGGCCATGATTACGTCGCTGCGGCGGCAGGTGCCGGTGCGCTAGCCGCCATCGTTTCGCATGGCAAAGCAGCGGACCTGGCCCGCACCCACGGCTGGAGTGTGGTGTCAGCCGGAGCACAACCGCCGGCACACTGGGATGGACTCTTGTTGATTGCCGTTCCGGACCCACTTGCGGCGTTGCATCGCTGGGCGACTTGGCATCGGCAGCGCTACAATCCGCCGTTTGTGATCGGCATTACCGGCAGTGTCGGCAAAACTTCAACCAAAGAATTCGTTGGCGCGCTGCTCGATGATGCGATGCCTACCCTCAAGAACCCCCGCAGTTACAACAGCGAATCGACGCTCCCCCTGGTGGTGTTGGGGTTGACCGCGACGCACCGTGCTGCAGTGTTCGAGATGGGGATGTACTACGCCGGCGACATCGCAACCCTGTGTGCCATCGCACACCCCAACATCGCCGTGATAACGGCAGTCGGTCCTTCGCATCTCGAACGGATGGGGAGCATCGAGGCAATCGCCGAGGCCAAAGCCGAACTCGTACACGCAATTCCTCCGACCGGGGTGGTCATCCTCAATGCAGACGATCCGATTGTGGCGGGTTTTGCGACGCGGACGACGGCACGTGTCATGACCTACGGTACAGCCCAGCATGCAGATGTACGTGCAACCGACTTCGTGCATCGCGGCCTGGCAGGCACCGAGTTTCGTCTTATTGCACCCGGTATTGACGACCATGTGCATCTGGCTGCACCGGGGATGCACCAGGTGCGCAATCTGTTGGCGGCCATCGCCGTTGGATTGGCCGCACAGGTGCCTTGGGCGACGATGCGCGACACCATTACACACCGCTTGCCAACCGTACGATTTGTCGTGCTGACGGGTGTCGACGAGACCCAAATCATCGACGACTCGTACAACGCAGCCCCCACATCGGTACGTGCTGCCCTTGAACTCTTGGCTACTGTCCAACGCCGCCGTGTTGCGGTACTGGGTGATATGCGTGAACTGGGCCATATCGAAGAAGCAGCCCATCGCGAGGTCGGCGTATTGGCAGCGCAGAGTGTCGATGTCTTGGTGACCGTCGGTGAACGCGGTCGATACATAGCCGCCGGTGCACGAGACGCCGGATTGTCTGCTGTCTATGAAGTCCAAGGTACAGCTGCAGCAATCCCCGTCGTCCAATCGGTGATTGCTCCACGTGACTGTATCCTGGTCAAAGGTTCTCGTGCAATGGCGATGGAAGCAATCGTCACCGCACTCTGCACGCAGACGACGGAGTAGGACACGATGCAAGAGACCTTACGGGCACTCCTTATTCAAGATATGGCACGAGCACTGCTCCTCGCGGCGGCAGCAGCAGTCATTGTCTTGCTCAGTGGTCGTGCATGGATCGAGCTCCTCAAACGCAGGAACATCCGCAAGCGCGCCCGCAACGAGGGGAGCGATACGATGGTCAGCTATGGGCAGATCACGATGGGTGGCATCATGATTGTCGTGCCGGTCGTCTTCTTGACAACGCTGTTCAATCTTATCGACCGGTGGTCGATGTTGCTCCCGTTGGCGGTGATGGTCGGGTATGCAATACTCGGCGCTGTCGACGATTACTTCTCTCTCGAAGTCGTTCCCTCGAGTCATTACGGCTTGACCGAGCGTGTCAAAAGTGCATTGCAGTGGCTTATTGCCGTTGTAGCGAGTGTCGTGTTGTATTTGCCTGCACCGTATGGACTCGAGCATTCGGGCATGGTGTTTGTTCCCTTTGTGGGCCAACTCGATGTGGGCATCTATGTTATCCCGGTCGCGGCGTTGATTATCTGGGCGACGGTCAATGCGGTCAACATCACCGACGGCGTCGATGGCTTGTCCGGCTGGACACTGCTGGTAGCCTTTGGTGCCTATGGTGTTATCGCGTTCCTCAACGGTGAATTCACCAATCTGATGGCACTCTGCTTTACGCTGGTGGGTGCCTGCGCAGGCTATTTGTGGTTCAACGCACACCCCGCGCCCGTCATCATGGGCGACCTCGGGTCGATGGCACTCGGAGGCGTGCTCGCACTCATTGCACTGCAGTCGCAACAGTGGTTGCTGCTCCCCATCGTGGGGATTGTCTTTGTGGTCGAAGCGCTGTCGTCCTTCGTGCAAATCTGGTACTACAAGTACACACGGCGTACTACGGGCACCCCTGTGCGACTCCTCAAAATGGCGCCGCTACATCATCATCTGCGTATCACCGGGTGGAGCAATCCCCAGATTACCCAACGCTTTGTGGTGATTACGTTGGCTAGTTCCATGGTTGCAATTGCGTTGGCAATGCGGGCGTAGATTCGTTCGGTGGTTGTGGAGAAAGACAGCGATGCAAGACGCACTCCGTAATTTGTTGGTCCGCGATATGTCACGCGCATTGCTCCTCGCCGCAGGGGCATTTGTGGTGACCCTCATCTTTGGGTATTTTTGGCTCAAAGTGCTCCGGCATTACCAGATCGGCAAACGTGTCCGTGTCGATGGACCACAAACGCATCTCGTCAAAACCGGCACCCTCACCATGGGCGGCATGATGATCTTGGCACCCGTGGTTATCCTCACGATGGCGTTTAACTTGGTTGACCGGTGGTCGATGTTGCTCCCGATAGCAGCCATGGTGCTGTATGGCATTCTTGGTGCTGTCGATGATTATTTGTCATTGGAGCGCTCCAAAAAAGAACAATATGGGTTCAGCGAGCGCGTCAAATTTATCCTTCAAATCGTATTGGCACTGCTGATCAGCCTGTTCCTGTATTTGCCGCAACCGTTTGGGCTGGCAAACTCTGGATTGGTCCGGATACCCTTTGTGGGGACATACGACATCGGCTTTTGGTTCTTTCCACTCGCTGCGTTTATCATCGTGGCGACGAGCAATGCGGTGAACTTGACCGATGGTCTCGACGGTTTAGCTGGGTGGAACCTGGCGATTGCCTTCGGAGCATACGGCGTCATTACCTTTCTGAGTGGTGACTTCACCAATTTGATGACGCTGAGCTTCACGCTGGTCGGCGCATGCGTTGCCTTCCTCTGGTACAACGCCCATCCTGCGCAGGTATTCATGGGTGATTTGGGGTCACTGGCATTAGGTGCGGTTTTAGCTGTCATTGCACTGCAGTCTCAGCAGTGGTTGCTGCTCCCCGTCATCGGTGTGGTATTTGTGAGCGAGGCAGCGTCCTCTGCGTTGCAAAAAGCGTATTACAAGTACACACGCTGGCGCACAGGGACCCCGGTTCGATTGTTTCGCATGGCACCGTTACATCATCACTTTGAACTCGGCGGGTGGAGCGAGACCCAAATCACCCAACGCTTTGTCATGATTTCGATGGTGGCGACATTTCTCGGCGTGTCTTTGGCGCTTACCTTTCACAAAGAAGCACAGACTGCCAAACGGCAGTCGGTTCCGCCGCCCGCACTGATTGCCCCACCACGTTAGGACAAACAATGCAGCTACTCGGCAAAAAAGTCGTCGTCATGGGTCTCGGAGTGCACGGTGGCGGCCTCGGGGTTGCACGCTATTGTGCCGAACAGGGTGCCGTCGTGGTTGTCACCGACCTGCGCACTGCCGACGTACTCGCTGATTCTCTTGCGGCATTAGCCGATCTGCCCATCACGTTTGTCCTCGGCGAACACCGCGAGCAGGATTTTGCTACCTGCGACATGGTGGTTCAAAATCCTGCGGTTCCTGCATCTTCTCCATTCGTGCAGATTGCCCGTGCTGCTGGTGCTGCCATCGAAATGGAGATGACGCTGTTCTTCCGCGCCTGTCCTGCACCGATTATTGGTGTCACCGGATCCAAAGGCAAAACCACGACCGCGACATTGACTGCGCATCTGTTGAAAGCATGGCGCGCCGACACCATTCTCGCCGGCAACATGCGTATTTCGGCGTTGGCACAATTGCCGCTCATTGGCCCAGAGACACCGGTCATCCTCGAGTTGTCTTCGTTTGTCCTCGAAGGCCTCGGTGGAGCCGGGCTTAGTCCTGCAATTGCGGCAATTACCAACATTTATCCCGACCATCTCGACCGTTACGGCACGATGGACGCATATATCGCCGCAAAAGCCGAAATCGGCCGGCATCAAAAGACCCCCGACACCATCGTACTGACCGCCACCGACGATGCGCTCATACACCTCGCTCCGACGATGCCCGGCCAGATTGTTTGGACCGGCGTGGCTACTCCGAACACCACCACACGCGGCTCGGTCTGGTGGGATGCCGATGTGCTCTATGCCGCGCTCGAACACGGTATTGTGGCAATTGCAACGCATACCGATGTTCACCTTGCTGGCACACATAATCGGGCCAACATTGCGACTGCGGTGGCTCTGGCGTTGCGTGCCGGCATGCCGCACACCGCTGTCGCTCCGGCGCTCCGTACGTTCACGGGGGTAGAACATCGCCAAGAAGTCGTCGCGACCCTCGACGGGCATACCTTTGTCAATGACACCGCAGCAACCATGCCCGATGCAGCCGTTGCCGCGCTCACGTCGCTACCGCAGCCTATCATTTGGATTGCCGGCGGCGCCGACAAAAAGCTCTCATTCGATACGCTGGCTGCCACCGCTGCGACACATGCGCAACACATTGTGCTCTTGCAGGGGACTGCAACGGCGCTGCTCCACGATGCACTGGTACGGCATGGCGTGGCGGATCGCATTATCGGGACATTTGATTCGTTCGAAGCCGCCATCCGAGCCGCCCATACCATGCCGGTGCGCCCCGCAACGATTGCCTTGTCGCCGGGCTGTGCCAGTTTTGGGATGTTTCGCAACGAATTTCATCGCGGCGAAGAATTTCGCCGCGTCGTTATGCTTTTACATGCGGAGGCAGGGATATGAACACGGCGACAATAACGGGACCCATCCAGCGCTTCTTCCGCGAGACGTCGCCCATGGTGCGTCTCATTGTGATAATCAATATTGTGATTTTTGTGGTTCCGTACCTGCTTGACCAAATCGGAGTGGTCTACAAGTCAATGCAACTGACTGACCTCCTTTTGATCCATGGTGCCAAGGACAACATCGCTATCTATCAAGCGAATCAGTACTATCGTTTTTTGAGCATGATGTTTTTGCATGGCAATATCGTGCATATCTTGTTTAACTCTTTTGCAATCGTGCAAATCGGCGAGTCCGTTGAACGGATGAGCGACCGCAATGGCTTTCTAGGCATCTACTTTGTGGGCGGTTTGGTGGGCGGCATCGCATCGTATTTGTTCAGCCCTAATCCGTCGGTCGGCGCGTCAGGTGCAATATTTGCGCTCATCGGTGCGATGGGCACATTTGTGTGGACCAATCGCCGCGCATACGGCGAAAACGCCAAACAAATCTTGGGCAACATCGCGTTTACCGCAATGATCAATATCTTCTTTGGCTATAGCATGCCCAACATCGACAACATGGCGCATATCGGCGGTCTGATAGGCGGCCTCATCACCGGCTTTCTGTTGATGCCACGACTGACCGAATACCAGACCGAATCAGGCGTTGTCCGGCAGCGCACCCCGTTGACATGGGGATGGAACGGGGTCATTGTCCTCGTTGCACTCCTCTTTGCTATCGTCGCCCTCGCAGTACCGGCACTCTAGCGTCTCAGAAAGATTCACATGAGCGATCATCGACCACGTTCCAGCGAATCTGACAGTATCAAGCACAAGCCCGATTACCAGTTGTTGGTGTGTATCGGTATCCTTGTGCCGTTCGGCTTGGTGATGGTCTATAGTTCTTCTTTTGTCGAGGGATTTGTCTATTACGAAAACGGATTTCACTACATGACGCGCCAACTTTTTGCCGCGACGGTGGGCACCGTTGGGCTTATTGTGACGCAACGTATCGATTACCGGAGCTGGCGCACCTATTCGCTCCACTTGTTGGCACTGGCGTTCGTGTTGCTCGTGCTGACCGGCTTTGTGCTCCCTGCCGAGATGACCGAAGTCAACAATTCGCGGAGCTGGATCCGACTCGGGTTTTTCAGCTTTCAACCATCAGAATTCGTCAAACTCGCGCTGATTATCTACCTGGCGAGCTGGTTGTCACGGCGTGCCGGCAAAGTCGCGAACTTCAATACCGGGATGTTGCCGTTTGCTGCCGTCGTGGGGATTTTTACGGCGTTGGTCATGGTCGGTCGTGACCTCGGGTCTTCGACCGTGATGGTCTCGGTAGCTGCATTGGTCTACTTTGTCGCCGGTGCTAGCCTCTGGCACTTCTTGGGCGCAGGACTCTTGGGTGGAGTATTCTTTGTGCTGGCCATCAATGTTGCATCCTATCGGCTTGAACGCATCAACGCATGGCTCGATCCATTTGCCTATTACAGCGGAGCAGGGTTCCAACCGATTCATGCACTCTATGCGTTGGCATCTGGCGGTGTCTTTGGATTGGGGATTGGTCAATCACGGCAAAAATACCTTTGGCTCCCGCAATCCTACACCGATACCATTCTTGCGATTATCGGTGAAGAACTCGGCCTCATCGGGACGCTGTTTGTGGTCGGCTGTTTTGCGTTTATTGCCTTTCGTGGATTTCGGATTGCCAACAGTGCACCCAACGCGTATGCGGCGTTATTGGCGACAGGGTTGACCCTGTGGATTGTCATTCAGGCAGTCATCAATTTGGCGGTCGCCACGACGTTGGTTCCGTTCACGGGGATTACACTCCCGTTTTTGAGCTATGGTGGCACGTCGCTGATGATGAGTATGATCGCCATCGGGATTCTTTTGAATGTGTCAAAATACACTCTGGTAGACACCGATCAACCACCATCATTGAGAACACGCTATGAACACATCCGAGCAGCCATCGCCGCTCTACTTCCTTTCGGGCGGCGGGACCGGGGGCCACGTGTATCCGTCCCTCGCAGTCGCCGCAGCACTGGCACACGCCCCGAATAGCCCACGCGTCGCGTATGTCGGCAGCCCAGATGGGATGGAAGGCGACCTCGTGCGACGCGAGAGCACACTTCCGTTCCATGCCGTCGATGCTGCCGCCGTCCGTGGCCGCGGTCCGCGTGCATTGTTCGCCAACATGCTCCGACTCGGCCGTGGTGTGCTCCAAGCAGTGGCGCTTATCAGACGCGAGCGGCCCGCTGCCGTCTTTGGTACAGGTGGCTATGTGTGTGTGCCCTTGTTTGTGGCTGCCTGGCTGCTCCGCGTGCCACGCGCTATCTACTTGCCCGATGTCGTCCCCGGCTTGGCCGTACGGTTTTTGGCACGTCTTTCGACCTTGGTAGTCACGACGATTGCCGATGCAGCACCGTTTTTGCACCTCGAACCGCAGACCCCAACGTCGTATCGACCCGGGCCGCGCCGGCTCGTTGTCACGGGGTATCCGGTCAGACCGGCTCTGGCGACCACGAATCGTGTCGCTGCCCGGGCAGTATTTGGTATACCCGACGAAACTCCCATATTGCTGGTGTATGGCGGCAGTCGCGGAGCCCGGAGCATCAATGTGGCCATTCGTGATGCGTTACCGGCGCTATTGCCACAGATGCACATCATTCATGTCTGCGGTCGTGAAGGCGACGAACCGATGTTGCGCGCTGCAGCGCTCACGTGCACCGCTACAGACGCGTCACGCTATCACCTCTACCCGTACCTTGCAGCAGACGGCCCGCTCACGATGAGTGCTGCGTTTGCGGCTGCAGATGTGACGATCTGCCGGAGCGGGGCATCGGTGCTCGGAGAGCTCCCGATTGCAGGTTTGCCGGCGATTTTGGTACCCTACCCATATGTGCATCAGGACGAAAATGCCGACTACTTGGTGCGCCACGGTGCTGCCATCAAAATAGCGGATGCGCGGGTGAGCAGTGATCTTTCGGCTACCGTCCTGACGCTCGTCGCCGACCACGGAGCACTCACTTCCATGCGCACCCAAATGCGTGCACTGGCACAGCCCGAGGCAGCACAGACCATCGCGAGTCTCTTACAGACCATAGCCCGAGGCGCATAATGCACTATCACATCGTCGGTATCGGCGGCGCAGGGATGAACGCCATCGCACATATTTTGCTCGACCGTGGTGATACAGTGTCGGGCAGCGATGCCCAGCGCAGCGCCGCCTGGACTCCGCTCCTGGCGCGCGGCGTGGTCATCCAGTTGGGCCACGACGCACGTTTTATTGCGGGCGCAGACGCCATTGTAGCCACCTCCGCAGCCCGCCACCCACACCCAGAACTCGATGCGGCACTGGCTGCCGGGGTTCCCATCCTGCGCCGCCATGACTTGTGGCGTAGCTGGTCCACCGAGCGCGCCATTATCGCGGTCGCAGGCACGCACGGCAAAACAACGACTACCGCAATGATTGCCGTCGCTCTGCAACACGCTGGCCTCAACCCGGGGTACCTGATAGGTGCCGAAATCCCTGATTTGCCACGTACCGCAGCATGGGGCGACCCAGCTGCGCCGTTTGTGATCGAAGCCGATGAATACGATCGTACCTTCCTCGCACTGACGCCCGATATTGCTGTGATCACGACCCTCGAATGGGATCATGTCGACATCTATCCTGACGCAGATGATTATGCACGTACCTTCCAGACCTTTGTCGCATCGGTCCCCCGTGCGCATCGAGTCCTCGTCTGTGCCGATGATGCGGGCATCCGCCAGACCATCGACCTGCCTGGTGTGCAGTGGTACGGCATCGACGAAGTGCTGGCCACCAATCCCGTTGCCTGTACGCGTATCCCGTTGGATTGGTCGGCCACTGCGTTGACCCATCATGCAGACGGTCAGCGCTTCCAACTCTGGCATTATGATCCGCGGGTATTTGCGACGCGGTTGCACGCCCACGTCGACACGCCGCTGGCCGGTGTGCACAATGTCAGCAATACCGTCGCAGCCTATGCCGCTTCGGTCATGGCGGGAGCAGCACCCGATGCGGTGGTTGCCGCACTCGCTGGCTTTCGTGGTGCAAAACGGCGCTTCGAACAAGTGGGCAGTGTTGCTGGTGTGCGTGTCATCGACGATTATGGGCACCACCCGACCGAAGTCCGCGTTGTATTGGCTGCTGCTCGGCAACGCTATCCGGGTGCGCGCATTATTGCCTATGTCCAACCACACACATTTTCACGCACGCAGATGCTTGTCAGCGAATGGGCGAGCGCTTTTGGTGATGCCGACTGCGTCCTTATCGGCGATATCTATGCCTCGCGTGAGCAGCCTATCAGTGGGATCGACGCGGCATGGCTGGTCACCCGCATCACACACCACACGATTAGCGCTTCGGGTACCCCTGCCCAGACCGTCGACCAGCTACGGGCATTGGTACGACCAGGCGATGTCGTCATTACCCTCAGTGCCGGCGATGGCACAACCGTTGGTCCTGCACTCCTGGTTGCGCTCGGAGCAACACCATGAGTATGCCTGAGCTTATCCTGACCGAATTTGTGCCACTCGCCGCACTGACCTCGTGGCGTATCGGTGGCGTGGCGCGCTACCTTGCCACGGTGCGTTCACCGCAGGGCGTGGCCGAGGCGATTGCCTTTGCAGATTCGCGTATGCTCCCCGTCTGGATCCTCGGCGGCGGGAGCAATATGCTCATCAGCGACGATGGCTTACCCGGTGTGGTCATCCGCATGCGTGATATGCATATTGACATAACACCCGATTTCGATTGTGCTGCGGTCCACATCGGTGCTGGTGCGCCGATGGCCGGTACGGTGCGTCAGCTCGTCAATGCGGGCTGGGCAGGCATGGCTTGGGCCGAAGGGTTGCCCGGTACGGTCGGCGGAGCGGTCTACGGCAACGCGGGGTGTTATGGTGGTGCGATGGCAGATACCGTCCAATCGGTCGATCTCTGGCGTGCCGGCACAATTCAGACCGTCCCTCCGGCAGTGCTCGGATTCGGATATCGTACCAGTGCACTCAAACAGCACGTCGTCCCACATCTCGTGCACGGGATGCACGCGGGCGACATCCAGCCCATCGTGGTAGGTGCCACCATCCGGTTGCAACGCGCCGATCAGCAGCAGCTGGCTCTCCAGCTGGCTGACACCGCAGTCTTGCGCAAAAGCAAGACACCACAAGGATCGTCGTGTGGCAGTGTGTTCAAAAACCCACCCGGCGATTCTGCGGGTCGATTAATCGAAGCCGCAGGACTCAAAGGATACGCGGTCGGGACTGCTGTGGTCGCAGAGCGTCATGCCAATTACATCATCAATCGCGGTGGGGCGACCAGTGCCGATGTCCGAGCGCTTGTTGCCCATATCCGTGCCACAGTGGCCGCGCAAAGTGGCATCACCCTCGAACCCGAAGTACAAATACTGGGCGAAGAATGGCCGTTCAGCGCCACATAGAGGAGTCCCCGATATGAACCGTATACGCATCGGCGTGATATTTGGTGGTCAATCGAGTGAACATGAAGTCTCACTTGTATCGGCCCGCGCCGTCCTCGCAGGGCTCGATCCAGCCCGCTATGATGTCGTTCCCATTGGGATCCGCAAAAACGGCCAGTGGCTGGCAGAAGGTGATGTGCTCGCGACGCTCGAAGCCGAGTCCGACGTGGCTTTGCTCCCCGGCGGTGGTGCACATGTCAAAGCGCCCGCACAGCCTGCCCAAATGACCGCCTCGCCATTGGCCATCATCCGGGGTGAATACGCTGCCCCACATGCTGTCCGGGGACTCGATGTGGTGTTCCCGGTATTGCATGGTCCGATGGGCGAAGACGGTACCATCCAAGGGCTGCTCGAACTCGCAGGCATCCCCTACATCGGGTGCGGCGTGCTTGCCTCTGCGGTCGGGATGGACAAGGCAATGATGAAAGCCGCCTTCGCAGCCGCCGGACTCCCCGTTGTTCCGTGGCAGTTGGTGCGCACATACGAATATCACGCAGACCCTGCCGCCTGTGTCGCGCGCCTCGAGGCAACACTGGTCTACCCAATGTTTGTCAAGCCTGCCAATATGGGGAGCAGTGTCGGGATTAGCAAGGTAAAAAACCGCGCAGATCTGATCGCAGGACTGACACTTGCTGCGTCATTTGACCGCCGTATTGTGGTCGAACAAGGCGTCTCCGCGCGTGAAATAGAAGTCTCGGTGTTAGGCAACGAAGCGCCAGTCGCAAGCCTACCCGGCGAGATAATCCCCGCTAATGAATGGTATGATTATGAAGCAAAGTACCTCAACACGGCGACCAAAGTGGTCATTCCTGCCCCGCTGACCGACGCACAATCGCACAGCGTGCGTCAGATTGCATTGCAGGCGTTTCTATCGGTTGATGGTGCAGGGTTAGCACGCGTCGACTTCTTGTATGACGAATCTGCCGACGTGTTTTATATCTCGGAAGTCAATACCATGCCAGGGTTTACCCCATTTAGCATGTATGCCAAAATGTGGGACGCCAGCGGTATGACATACCCCGAGGTGCTCGATCGCCTCGTGACGCTCGCATGCCAACGAGGCACACGCGCCCAAGGAGCATAGGTGAGCAGTCAACGGCCACGGACAACCCGACCTACACCGAGTGCACGCCGCCCCGAAGGGGTGCGGCCGGGTGTGCGTATCCAAGCGTTGACGTACCTGCGCACCGGGCGGCCGCTCAGTATCATCCTCCTGTTTGTGGTGCTTTGGTCGATCTACGCAATCTGGAACAATCCCGCGTTCACCGTCACCGCCGTGACCGTGACCGGTGCTTCGACGCTCAGCAGTGAACGTGTCGCCGAACTCACGGGTGCGGTCGGTGCGTCGATATGGTCTCTCGACGCACAAACCATGCGAACCGCTATTCTCGCGAGTCCATATGTGGTGTCCGCCAATGTGGCTGTATACCTACCCAACACCGTCACCGTATCGCTGAACGAACACGAAAGTGAAATTCGGTGGAAAAACGGATCGTCATACCTCATCGTAGATCCGACCGGTGCACTGCTTGGGATAGACCCGGCTGTAGTAATTACCGGTACACTCATCATCAACGACGATAGTGCGGTCTACCTCAGCCCCGGTGATACGGTCGATGCCCAAATTGTGACCCTGGCACGCGTTATTAGCCAACGCCTCCCTACCGAAGCAGGAATCGAAATTGCCCGGATCGGCTGGGACGAACGCCGAGGTATTTCCGTTGTCTCTGCAACCGGGCAGACGATGCTGTTCGGCACGCTCGAACGCATCGACGAAAAACTCGCCCTGCTCGCGCAACTCAACGACGAAAACGCCGTATTTGCATTCGCCGATCTGCGCTCGCTCACGCCCTACTATCGCGCTGATATTCCCTTTACCGAGACAATCACGCAGACATTGGTTATCTCCGACACCGTCGAACCAGCCCCCTAACACACGAGGTAGCCTGTGAGTATGCGTACCATTGCCGGGATTGACATCGGCTCAACCAAAATAATCACGATGATTGCACAAATGGATGGTGAACAAATCATCACCGTCCTCGGCTACGGCGTGGCACCGGCGCGCGGCGTCGAGCGCGGTATCATCGTCAACCTCGAAGAAGCCACGCGCTCTATCAAGGCCAGCATTACGCAGGCCGAACAGATGGGTGGCTATCGTGTCGGGTCTGCCTACGTGTCGATTACCGGCAAGCACATCCAAAGCTTCACCCGCACGGGTCCCGTGGCCATATCCCGCGAGTATGACGGCTATGTGCGCCACGAAGATATCCTCCGTGCGGTCGAAATAGCCCAGGCTGAGCCGCTCCCCGCAAACGTCGAACTCCTGCACGTGATGCCATTCAAATATACCCTCGATACCCAAGCAGTCCAGGATCCGATTGGCATGCGTGGATATCGCCTCGAGGTCGATGTACACATTGTCGTCTGCGACATCAGCGCCATCCAAAACATCATCAAAGTTGTCCAAAACTGCAATGTCGAAATCGATGACGTCGTCTTACAGCAACTCGCCAGTGCTGAAGCTGTTTTGACCGACGATGATCGCCAAAACGGCGTCGTCTTGGTCGACATCGGCAGCGACACCACTGGTGTGGCCTTTGTTGCCCAAGGCGCTACGTGGCATACCCACGTAATCCCCGTCGGCGGGCATACCATCACCAATGACCTCATCTTGATGTTCCAACTCAACCCAGCGGTCGCTGAACAGACCAAATTGCATATCGGCGAGGCAGTTGCCGATCCCAACCGTCATCGCGATGTCATCGAACTCGAAGGGCAACGTCCCGGCGAACCGGTTTCGATTAGTCGGCTCCACTTCAACGAAGCCATCCAGGCACGCTGTGACGAACTGATCGACTTCATCATCTATGAGGTTTCGCAAAGCTCTTATATGGGCGCATATAACGCAGGTGTGGTACTGACTGGTGGCGGCGCGCAGCTCCGCAACCTCGATATTCTCTTCTACGAACGCTTTAACGCACCGATTCGCATCGGGGTCACCGAGGACGTCTACGGACGTATCGACAGTCTCAACACCCCGGCATACACAACGGTCCTTGGTCTCATCCGCTGGGGGTACCGCCATGGGCAGAGTGGCAAACACAGCCGTGACGAGGATAGTCGTTGGGTCGACGTCTACGAACGCTTCAAGATGTGGTTACGTGAGTTTCTGCCGTAGCAGTTTGATGCATTGATACGCCCAACGCACGAGTCGCGCTTCGACTCGTGCGTTTTGTCTCTTCCCACTCTGCGTACTGTTGTAGTATAATAAACAAACATTACAAAATGATTTCAATTTCGTGCTGCTGCGCGTGTCCTATGTGCAGTCATACTCGATGGAGGGGATATGTTCGGTCACCAACAAGAAATCAATGAACGCGTGGCGGTCATCAAGGTGATCGGTGTCGGAGGCGGTGGGTCGAACGCGGTCGACCGCATGGTCGCCGACGGTGTCCAAAATGTCGAGTTCATCACCGTCAATACCGATGCACAAGCGTTGGTCAATTCCAAAGCCAATCAACGCATCCGCATCGGCGACAAACTGACCAAAGGCCTTGGTGCCGGCGGTGATCCCTCCATCGGCGAAAAAGCCGCCGAAGAATCACGCATCGAACTCACCGAAGCCCTGCACGGCGCCAATATGGTCTTTGTCACCGCCGGGATGGGCGGTGGCACCGGTACCGGTGCAGCTCCTATCGTCGCGAGCATTGCCCAAGAGCTGGGTATTTTGACCGTCGGGGTCGTTACGAAACCGTTCGGGTTTGAGGGCAAACACCGCCGCAAACACGCCGAAGAAGGCATCGAGCGACTCCGTCCACATGTCGACACCCTCGTCATCGTGCCCAACGATCGTTTGCTCCACGCTGGCAACAAAAATGCCACCATGATGCAGGCCTTCCAAATGGCAGATGGTGTGCTCCGCCAAGGCATTCAAGGCATCGCCGACATGATTAATCTGCCCGGCCTCATCAATGTCGACTTCGCCGATGTCCGTTCAGTCATGCAACGCTCCGGCACCGCACTGATGTCAATAGGCATCGGCAGCGGCGACAACCGCATGATCGATGCCGTGCGCGAGGCAGTCGAGTCTCCGTTGCTCGAGGTAACCATCACCGGTGCGCGGAGCGTTTTGCTCAATGTGACCGGTGGCGAAGACGTCAGCCTCTACGAGGTCCAAGAGGCGGCATCGGTCATCGAAGCCGCCGTCGCCCACAACGCCAATATCATCTGGGGATTGTTGATAGATCCGAATTTCCCCCGTGGTCAAGTCAAAGTGACCCTGATTGCCACCGGGTTTGATAACGAACGCCGGCCCGATCCGGTCGCCGAACAGCGTGCACCGCTGCCGACACGCACCCCACCGCCGGTTTCTCGACCGACGCCGCCGAGTATTTCGACGCCGCTGACAACCCCGCCGCCACGCGACCAACGGGCGCCGTCGCAGCCATTGCGCAACTTTCCGACGCAAGCCGATGTCGATATTCCGGTCTTTGTGCGTCGTAACAAAGACCGTTAGTTCCCGCTGATGCATGTGTTCGTCAGATTGGCTGCGTCGAAAGGATCCCCCGATGACTCATTCACAACCCCGCAGCGTCCGTGCTGTCATTCGTGTCGTCGGTGTCGGCGGCGGTGGCTCCAATGCCATCGATCGCATGATCGAAGACGGCGTCCGTGATGTCGAGTTCGTCGCCATCAATACCGACGCCCAGGTCCTTCGTACCTCCAAAGCCCACTACAAAATCTGCATCGGCGAACGCTTGACCCGCGGCATGGGTGCTGGTGGTGACCCGGGCGTCGGTGAACGGGCCGCCGAAGAGACCAATGACGAGCTCTACGAAATTCTCAAGGGCTCTAACCTCGTCTTCATCACCGCCGGTATGGGTGGTGGCACCGGTACCGGCGCTGCACCTATCGTCGCCAGCATTGCTCAAGACCTGGGCATTTTGACGGTCGCGGTGGTCACCAAGCCTTTCAAGTTCGAGGGCTCCAAACGCCTGAATCAGGCCGAAGCGGGTATCGAACAACTGCGCAAATATGTCGATGCCTTGGTCGTCGTTCCCAACGATCGGCTGGTCGAGGCGTATGCCAAGCGTGGTGTCTCGATGATCCAGGGCTTTCAAATCGCCGATAGTGTTCTGCGTCAAGGCATCCAAGGCGTCTCTGACCTCATTACCAAACCAGGCGTCGTCAATGTCGATTTTGCCGATGTCCAAACCGTCCTCAAGAACTCTGGCGAGGCATTAATGGCAATCGGCGTCGGTTCCGGCGAAAACCGTATCCAACAGGCAATTGAGTCCGCCATGGCCTCACCACTCCTCGATGTCGAAATCCGTGGTGCCAAGCGAGTGCTACTCAATATTTCGTCCGGCGAAGATATACGCATGACCGAGGTCGCCGAAGCAGCCACCATCATCGAAGGCATCGTAGCCGATGACGCCCAAATCATCTGGGGCTCAGTCATCGATCCCAATTTCCCAGCGAATCAAGTCAAAAT
>JBFYTT010000285.1:0-7429 GCA_041300425.1 Roseiflexaceae bacterium | reverse complement strand
CCATCAAGAATGCCGCGAGCGCCATGCGCAAATCCCATGTGCAGCGTGGCGTGGTCTTCCATGGTGTGACCAAATCCACGTAATTCACGAACCCGCGCTTGCCCCATCACCCAAGCTACGGGTTGTTCGTTGAGTAGGTAGCGGAACATGTCAATCCAATGAGAGCCCCACTCGCTCAAATCCCAGCCATCAATGCCAGCTAAACAGGCGATAGGGGTGCCGATGGTGCCGTCATTGAAGAGACGCTGTGCTTGGCTAAATACTGGGCGGTAGCGGCGCACATGGGCCACCCCAATTTTGATGCCACTGGTAGCAACCAATGCACGGATTGCATTGAGCTGCGGCACCGTCGCAACAAACGGCTTCTCGCAGAGCACTGCTTTGACGCCAGCATGCACAGCTGCTTCGAGCATTTCGTAGTGGAGTCCAACATAAGTGCAAATACTGACCACGTCTGGACGTTCTGTGACGAGCATCTGCCGATAATCGAGATACCCGATTGCATCAAACCGCTCGTTGAAGGCATCGAGGTGACTTTGTACGATGTCAGCAACTGCGACAAGTTTGCACTGCTGGTTACGTGCATAGGCAGCTGCATGCGTGTACCCGATCTGGTAGCCACCGAGCTTTGTTTGGCTGGCTTGCGCTTTGCCTGCACCAATAATTGCGGTACGTACCATCGTGCACCTCTCACTTTCTTATTGATGAAGTAACCAGTCGACACTGTTACGCCACAGCTGCCGCATGGCAGGTGCTTCGATGGAGCGCAGGTTGTGGCCAAGAGCAATAAAGACAGCGCGCCCCGCATGAGCGGATGGCGATAATGTCGTCACCATGGGGTGCTGTTGGGTGTCCCAAGCTGCCCACGCATGATGGATTGGGTCTCGTGTTTGATCAATCCAGAGGTTGTAGTAAATTTCATCATCTGTTGCAAAATCATTGATGCCAGCTACCACAGGATGCTGGGTGGTACCGATGGAAATCGTGTGTTGTTGGAACGGTGAATGTGATGCGCGTTGCCAGTCCCATTGCACACCGAGGAGTTGGGCAAACTCTGGCCAATCGCTATAACAACCAATGGCACCGTGATGGATAAGGAGTGGACGCTTGCTCGCACAGTAGCGTGCGAAATTTGCTTTAGCAGCGTCACTAATCGGTGTGTAGGTCATATTGCCGGCCCATTCGGCATTCATGCCTGGCCACAACATGCCCATGGGGACGAGCAAATCCACATCGTCCAAATCATCAAACGCGCGAGCATCTTCGCGCACAGTGATGTGGTAGCGTGCATCAAGCCATGTGCTGATGACGGTAGCCTGCTCGTCTACAGGATGGGCTCGCGGTCCCCCTACATGGAAGCGAATATGCATATACGTGTCCGTGTCTTTAAATGTCTGCTTCGTATTATATGGGAAAGCAGGCGCACATATGGGACAGTGTGGAGATTTAGCGTTACACAACGCTGATTGTGCCTACAGAGGAAGCTATGGCTCTCAAACTGGTGCCAACGTGGTTTCCGAATACAGTGTTGCGCGGCGCACTGTCGTACTTTGGGTATAGGGGCGTCATCAGAGTTTTGTGATTTTTTTGTTTGTCCAGTTCAAAGAAATCAGCTTTATGGCACTCAATTGGGATAGTTGCCACGCGTGACATCATGCACGAGATAGTCCCAGGGACGGTAGAAGTAATTGGTTAGGGTGTTCCGTCCTTCACCATACGCGGTAAGAAATACGGTGGGATTGCAGCCTGCAAACAGCATATGTTGTACTACATGCAAAGCAGTACAGAGATTCAAAATGTGCGGATGTATTGGAGGTATACACACTTGGCAATGCGTCCGTGCAGTTCCCTTTAGATGTACCGTTCGAGAGAACCGTGCTCGAACGACGTATTATGCTCAGAATCCGTGATATAGGGTAGCCGGGGAATGGACTTCGTGCTGGTTATCGGGCATACAGCAGTTCTTGCAATGGCGTGCATGAAGCGGAGTGGACCCACCCCGTCCCATCCCGAACCCGGTCGTGAAACACTCCAGCGCTGAAGGTACTGCAAGGTTGCCTTGTGGGAGACTAGGTCTGTACGGTATCCATTACACCACCCCCTGATTCGTAAGAAGCAGGAGGTGGTTTGTTTTATCCATGGCTCCGTACCCCGTCATCGCATGCCGACAAAAGAACGCGTTACTTCGCGCGACTGACCACCGTCGGCGTGCGATCTATATCTGCATCCCTAGTAACGTGATGCAGCGAGTAGGCAATCATGACCGCGGCCGATCAGGGGCGACGTCGTCATGCCCCGCGCAGCGGGGTACGTCGCCCGTAGATAAAATAACGGGCGAGGTGTACCTCGCCCTAGGTGAATCACGTCACGTTGTTGGTGTACTTCTGCGGTTGTTTTTGCAACAAGCCCCGTAAAATCCACACGTTGGTGACGAAAAGCGTAACTGGAGCATGATAGCAACCATGCAGTCTGCGGGTAGATGACGGCACGATGGTTGCACACGGTATTCCGTTTTTGATAAAGCTGGGTGAATGTGCACATGGCCGTGGGATTGCAATGGTGTGGTATACCCCACGGCACGGCGAAGAACCGCCCAAGCATGTGCATGATTCTGAAGACGAAGTTTTCTATATACAGCGAGCGGTTGACGTTTGTGTGAAAAAAGCTTCATACAGAGATTGTGGAGTAATAGTATTGCCTGCAGGTATACTATTGCTGTTGTTTGAAGATCGGTGTTGCTTGCAATCAGATACCCGGTGCAGAAGGTTGCACATGGTTGGGGTGGGTTTGTTGCACACATGGAACAGCTCGAACAGCACAGTGTCGTAGAGAAGGAGCCAACACATGCGTATAGCAGAAGTAGATACCTACATCTTGGCCCAGTCCGAACCCAAACGATCAACGCTCAGCTCCATGCGTGACATGATGCACGAGATAGTCCCAGGGACGGTAGAAGTAATCGGTTGGGGTGTTCCGTACTTCACAATACGCGGCAAGAAATACGGTGGGATTGCAGCCTGCAAAAAGCATATGCTGTACTTTACGCAAAGCAGCACAGTGATACAACAATGTGCAGATGTGTTGCAGGGATACACACACGCGAATGCGTCCGTGCAGTTCCCCATTGATGTTCCGCTGGAGCGAACCGTGCTCGAACGATTGGTTACGCTCAGAATACGTGAAATAGGGTAGCCGGAATGGACTTCGTGCTGGTTATCGGGTATACTGCAACTCTTGCATTGGCGTGCATGAAGCGGAGTGGACCCACCCCGTCCCATCTCGAACCGGGTCGTGAAACACTCCAGCGCTGAAGGTACTGCAAGGTTGCCTTGTGGGAGACTAGGTCTGTGCGCCAGTACATACATTCCGCGGCGTGGAGCAGTGGCAGCTCGTTGGGCTCATAACCCAAAGGTCAGTGGTTCGAATCCGCTCGCCGCTACCAATCATCACCCCCTTCTTTCGTATGAAAGAAGGGGGTGTTTCGTACTCCTGCATTCCTTAGGCACTCGGTGCTTCCCAGAGGTACGCGTGCCAACGATCATCGGTCAGTGTCGTCCCGTCGGCGCAATGGACTAGGCATGCATGGTTTGCCTGACTGGCCAACCAGTCCATCCCCTGTTGGGTGCCGAGGATGACGAGTGTGCGAGCGGCCACGTCTGCTTCGAGGAGCGTCGGAGCAATGACACTGGCGCGCACAATGTCACTCTGGGACGGTACGCCCGTGCGCGGGTCAATGATGTGGTGTGCACGTACGCCACCGTGCTGTGTCCAGGTACGTTTGTCGATCCCGCTCGTCGCGATCGCACAATTGCGGAGCGCAAGCATCTGCGGTTCTGCATAGCCTGGGAGCGTTTCGATACCAATCGGCCAGGCACCGTACTCGGTGGGGATGCCACGGAAGCAGATGTCTCCGGCAGCATCAACGGCTGCGGCGGGGTATTCCCACAGTTGTTGGATGGCCATCTGTGCAGCCCAACTTTTCGCCACACCAGCGAGGTCGAGCGAGACTCCCGCAGGAATCCATATCCGGGCCTGCTGCGGGTCGAGTTTGACATCTCCCCAGGTTGAGCGGTGCGTATGGCGCGACAGCACTGGGTGGGCAATGTCTTCATAGTTGACGGTGTAGCCCTGCGCTTCGAGGGCTGGCCGGATGGTGGGATCTATGATGCCGCCGGTATGCTCAAAAGCCCATGCAGCAGCCAGAAGCACATCCCACAACACCGGACTGATTGGTTGCCAACGGTCAACGATGCCGGGCAGGGCATTGAGTTCGCTCTTCGGGTCGAAGCGACTCAGCGTCTGCTCCCATTGTTGGATGCTTTCGGCTACCAAGGTTGCTGCTGCTGTCGCATCGGTTGTGGTGTCAATGAGCACTCGCATCTGGCAACCCATTGCGCGAAAGGGGAAATGAAACATGTTTATGCCGTACCTGTTGCTTTGAGCGGAGTGCGAAAGAAGACCCTGTATGCGGTCATGAAGAGCGTACTACTGATGGTCAGAACATACATCAGCGAAATCATGCTGACGCGCGTGTCGCTGCCTGCCAAGATCCCGTGTAATGCACCAGCAAAAAACGTAAAGAACGCAGCAGCGTGTATCCACCGCCATGCTTTGCCGATGGTGCTGCGCCATTCGGCCGTCACGATCACCACCACAATCAGCGGAAAGGCAATTTGACCAAGGGCAACCGCAAAGGGCAGATATGGCCCATTGGGCGAAGGGATGAACAGACTCTGCCAGGTATACCCGATGTAGCCATCCAACAAGAGCACCGTAATGTGAATGCTCATCATGATAACACTCGCCAGTGATGCCTGACGATGGATGTCGTTCGCTTGAAAGACACCGGGCCATTGCTGCGCTTGACGACCGGTAATCATCAAACCTGCGAAGGTAGAAAGCCAACTGAGGAAATACGCGACCAATCCCGTGCTACGCGACAGGTACCAGCCGGTGTGTACCCCATTGAGCGATTGTGCGATATCACTACCGACCGTGAGGATCACCAAAAGCCCCACCAACAAGCCCAACAGAATCCCGCCGCTGCGGAACAACATCATCCGACGTGATGGATTCAACAAAGCCCCCTATCAAACGAGCGAAAGATTAGTTTGACGAACGGCTACGCAGTACAGGGCGGGTAACCTGCCGTAGTGGGGCTGCGGTGGTGGTTCGATTCGTTGGCGCTTGGACCTTTGCAGCTCCTATGTGCTGTGCTGCCTGTGCGACCGGCAACTCGACCACTGCGATATCGAGTGGGAGGGGGGCGCTTTGGACGGGGCCTTCGGTCTGGCGCACGATACCTGCCCAGCCAAAGACGCTGACGAGCAGTGCACCTCCGAGTATGAGCCAGACACTGTGCTGTTTGCGGGGCGTTTTCTGTGCGGGGTGTGCCATGATAAGGTCCTTCCGGGTGAAATTAGTCGTCATGGTCGTCGTCGTCATGGTCGTCGTCATGTGCGCGATCGCGTTGGTCCGGCTGGTTGCGTTCTGCCGATACGACCGATCCATCCGTTGCGCTGACATAGATCGTTCCGGGTTCGTATGCGATTGCCCAGACGGTCTGCCCATCGAGGTCAACGAGCTCTGGTGGAGTCAGTGGTTCGCGTGCGCCTGCAATCGATCGAGCAGCTGTCAGGGCTGCGGCACTGGTGATGGTCGGCGCTGCGGGAACGTCGGCAATCTGCTCCTGCGGTACAACGACGGGTTGCGCGAGTTGTTGTTCGAGCGATATGATGCGGTTCCCGGCTTCTGTGAGGCGATTGTTCGCGAGTGCGAGGGCCGCTGTATATTGGCTGACGGCACCATCATTGGCCTGCGCGACGGGCACCTGCGGGATTGCATCTGCCTGCCAAAAAAGTATCCCGCCTGCAATTGCCATCACGGTAATTGTCCAAAAAAATGCACTGAGTGCTGCACGGCGTTCCTGCTGTTCCATGGGTTCTTCCTTTAGTCGGAGTCTCTCTCACCTGCATAGCGTAGCAAACGTGGGTGTGGGATTCTTCTGCGATGTGTCCGGATACTCTCAAGATTGTGTCAAGACAGACGGCAAACACGTATAATGCACTGACTTAGCAGAAAGAACGGTACATGTACGTACTCGAGTTTGCCACGTGGCCAGGTTTGATTGGCGCGTTGTGTGACGAATTAGACGGATTGCAACTGGCGTATATCGTCGAAGGCAATACCGCGACCGTTGATGCCTATGACCCGTGGCGATTGTCCGATAAGCTCCGCTGCGCACAAAATGCATTCGTGCGGTTGTCGTATGATGTGCCGCGCCCCAAAGCCCTATTGGGCCAACAGTATTGGGACGAAATCGTTGCGATGGCGCGTGATATTGTCGGACGCGGTGCGTTTGCAACCCTGAATCTCGATGCTGCGGGGGCTGATTCGTCAGTCATGCAACGCATTGTCACGACATTGGGAACGACCCTCGGCTTGACAGCGGTAACAGACGATGCCGACCTGCAGATGCGCATCCGACAACGATCTGGCTATTGGGAGGTGCTGTTCCGCATCCGTCCGCGCCCGCAGGGGACACGCGCCTGGCGTGTCTGCAATTACCCCGGCGCACTCAATGCAGTGGTCGCTGCAGCAATGGTGCGATTTGGTGGGGTGTACCCCGAGGATCGGATTGTCAACCTGGCCTGCGGTTCGGGGACTATTTTGATCGAGCGGCTCGCTCGTGGTCCTGCGGCGCACACACTCGGCTGTGACACCAATGCTGAGGCATTGGCGTGTGCCCGACAGAATATCGCAGCCGCGGGGAACACCAAACAGATTCTCTTGGAGCAGTGGGACGCCACCCAGACACCCCTCCCCGATGCGAGTGTCGATTTGATCTACATTGATTTGCCGTTTGGTCAGTTGATTGGGACCCACCACACCAATTTGACCCTCTATCCGGCGCTACTGTACGAAGCGAGTCGGTTGCTTGCGCCGCGGGGTCGAATGGTTGTCATAACGCACGAGATTCGTCTGTTGCGATCCGTCCTCGAAGAAATCGTCACGCTCCAGGCTACCGATGAGGTGCAGGTGTCGGTCGGCGGGATGGCTCCGTTGATGGTCCTCATCGAACCAGTTCGCCTGTAACGGGCGGATTGCACCGAACGACCAGCCTCGTAGGCTGGTCGTTGAGCGGCAGCATGCGGTGGACGGTGAGCGCCGGTGATGGTGCTGCCGTGTTGCGCCTGCCCCGCGGGGGACCAGTCAGGTGGGTGCGGGGAGTGTTCCTGAGCTGGGGAGTGGCCGGGACACGCTTTTTTTCAAAAGACTACCGATTGCTGGGTTGGTTGCCGCGTTCGATTGCCAAAATAACGACGGAAATGTCAGCGGGGGTAATGCCGGCCAGGCGCCCTGCTTGGCCAATCGTGCTGGGCGCGAAGCGTTGCAACACGGTGACTGCTTCGGTCCGTAGACCACGAAT
>JBFYTT010000270.1:0-2932 GCA_041300425.1 Roseiflexaceae bacterium | reverse complement strand
CCGTTCGGGGGTAAACACATGCTTTGAACCGTCGATGGTCGACTTGAAGATAACCGCATCATCGGTCACTTTGACCATACCGGGTTTAGGCGTATACGAACCGCGACCTTTGACTTCGTCGGCAATACCACCGTACTTCAGACTAAAGACCTGGAACCCGCCGCTGTCCGTCAATATTGGGCCATGCCACTGCATAAACTGATGCAAACCACCATGACGAGCAATCAACTCGTGGCCTGGTTGCAGGTACAAGTGGTACGTATTGCCAAGAATAATATGCGCACCGTGTGCTTTGACCTCTTCGGGGGTCAACGCCTTCACCGTACCCTTCGTGCCGACAGGCATGAAGACCGGCGTTTCGATGGGTCCGTGCGCCGTCTCGATGACACCAGCGCGTGCGCGTGAATCGGTATCACGAGCGTGAATAGTAAAACTGAGCGGCATGTGGCCTCCGTGTGATTGCGTAATTATCGCCCTATCAGAGATTTTGTCAAATGTACACGAACCCCAGTATCGTTCCCTCTCTCATAGTGACAGCCGAGGCGCTATAATGCAAATACGGTGTGTGTGACACTGTCTGAGGAGCGTATAAATGAGCCATATCGATCATCGGACCCACGCCGAGCGCCAAATAGATGCTATTCGCTGTGCAGTGCTGACTATTAGTGACACGCGCACGATGGCCGACGATCGCGGTGGTCAACTCGCGGTCCAGGCACTCCAAGACGCAGGGCATCAGGTCCAAGGATATACCATCGTCCGTGACGAGCCGACCGACGTTATCGCAACCATCGAGGAGTGGATCCTCGCCGGTGTACGAGTCATCATCACCACCGGTGGCACGGGTATTTCACGGCGCGATACCACCATCGACGCCATCGAACCCCAATTGACCCGCATATTGCCGGGCTTTGGCGAGATTTTTCGCATGCTTTCATATGAGCAAGTCGGCGCCGCTGCGATGTTGTCTCGCGCGATTGCCGGCACTTGGGGTACCACGCTGGTGTTCTGCTTGCCGGGATCACCCAACGCCGTTGATTTGGCATTGACGAAGCTCATCGTGCCTGAGCTACGGCATCTCGTGTGGGAGACACTGCGGCACGGTTCTTCACCACAGAAAGGCTAACAAATGCGCTCGCTCGCTCTTGCCATGGTGCGCTTCTACCAAAAAAACATCTCTCCCCTCAAACCACCGAGCTGTATCTATAGTCCTACCTGCTCTGAGTACACATATCAAGCAATAGCCAAATACGGTGTTGTGCGTGGTGTCGCCATGGGCACCGAACGACTCCTGCGCTGTCACCCTTTTTCGGCAGGCGGTCCCGATCCACTCCCCTAACCTCTACCTTATCCAATCGGTGGTATACTTGCAACATTCAACGATTTGTATTGTTGAATGATTTTTTCGCACACATTGTGCCAAAACGCTCGTGGATGGTGTGGCCGATACGGTACAACTGGTGTACTGTCACCCACCCTCACATACGTGCTCGCGCCTGTGGTTTTTGCTGCCGTAGACTGTTGCACACATTTGTGTCGCCCATGCAGACTACGCCCCCGGGAACGCGCTTGTCCGTCTACATCCAGTTCTTTTTGCGCGTCTGTGTGCTCTACTGAGGAGCTCACACCACTATGGCAGAGCAGTCACGTCGTGACGTCGCGGTCTTTATTGACTTCGAAAACATCTATGTCTCCGTCCGCGATAAACTCGACGCAAACCCCAACTTCGAAATCATCATGGATCACTGCAATGAGCTCGGTCGCGTTATTTTGTCGCGCGCCTATGCCGATTGGTACCGTTATCCACGTATCACCTCGGCTCTCTATGCCAACAACATTGAACCCATGTATGTGCCTACCTATTACTATGACAAAGGCGCAGGCCGTACCGGCGGACCCATCAAAAACTCTGTCGACATGAACCTCTGTATCGACGCCATGCGTACCCTGTTCACCATGCCCGGTCTGTCGACCTTTGTGCTGATTACCGGCGATCGAGATTTCATCCCGCTCGTCAACAGCATTCGGCAGCAGGGCAAAGATGTCATCATCATCGGTGTCGGTGGTGCTGCATCGTCGCATTTGGCGCAGAGTGCGGATGAGTTCATTTTCTACGAGCAGCTGGTCGGCAAAGCCGAAGCGGCTGCTCCCAAAGTCGAGCCGCGTCGGCCGCTCGACGCAGACGATTTCGAACGCCCAGTACTCGAACGTGAGCGCATTAGTGTGCCGCGCACCAAGCCCGAGCGCAAAGAATCGAGTGCATTGAGCGAAGACGAGGCCTTTGAGTTACTCGTCAAAGTCGTCCTCGAAGCCCGTTCGCGGCGCATGGTCACTGGTGTCGGTTCGCTCAAGACATTGATGCGTGAGCTTTCCAATGGCAAGTTCCGTGAATCCGTCATCCGTGATGGCAATGGTCGTTCGATAGACAAGTTCAAAGACTTCATCACCGAGGCTGCGCGGCGCGGCAAAATCATCATTTCGACCGAAGGGGTCGTCAACGAAGTCTTTTTGCCCGGCGAAGATCCCAAAGCACTGTCGCAGTTCTCCAATGGAGAGACGAGTACCGACCGTCGCGACGATGACGCATCCGCGGCTCCGTCCCTTGCACCCGAACGGATCAGTGCATCCTCCAGTCAAGCACAGAGTGCCGGCGACAAATCACGCCGCCGTCGCCGCCGCGGCGATCGCACACCAGATCGGGTCCCCACAGCCAAGAGCGATGCAAGCACCAAATCCGAGCTTTCTCCCGTCGATGTCGAATTGTCGGCACCGACAGTGTCGCTCGTTGCACCCACCCGTTCCGAACCAATGGTGACGCGTGACCCTGCCGAAGACGACAATAGTGGCGAATCGACGCTCATTGCTACCCCATTTAGTGAGGAAGAACGGCGTAGCGTGCGCGACATCGTTTCGGCCAGTGAACGCCCCATGT
>JBFYTT010000265.1:0-5623 GCA_041300425.1 Roseiflexaceae bacterium | reverse complement strand
TCGTTCGTCACCAGTGAGTGTTTGGTAGATCTGGGTGGTTAATTCGGTTATGCGGGCACCATTTTGGAAGCGCGACCGTTCGGCGACGAGTGCTTCTTCTTCGCCTTGGATGAGTTTGGCCGCCGATACATCTGCTTGGAGTGCACGGAGTTCTTGGATGCGTTCGGTGCGTCGGTCGGCAGCGCTGCGCAGTTCGGTGAGTTCGGTGCGCAGAGTCTTCCAATGGGTGAAAAGGTCCGACACTTTCTGTCGTGCAGGGAACAACGCGCCGAATCGGTCGAGTATATCGAGGTGGGTTTTGGCATTGAAGATGGTCAGACCATCGTGTTGGCCGTGGATGTCAATCAGCCAGCTGCCTACTTCACGCACAACTGCATTGGTGACGGCACGGCCATTGATGCGGCTGACGGTTCGGTTGCTTTCGCGGTTGACTTCGCGAAAGATGATGATGTTCTCGTCGTCGTCTTCGCGCAGGCCGTGCTCGTCGAGGAGTGCGACAAAATCAGGATGTGCTTTCATTTGAAAGACGCCCTCAATGCGCGATCGATCGGTACCGCTGCGAATATGGCTCGCATCGAAACGATCGCCACGCAGAATGCCCAGCGCGTCTATGATCATCGACTTGCCCGCACCTGTCTCGCCACTCAGCACCGAAAAGCCGCTGGAAAAAGACAGAGTAACCTGGTCGATAATTGCAAAATTACCGATATGGAGTTCTAGGAGCATATCTGACCTCGTTTTGGACGCACGTGCCAGCAGAAGTGCACCGCTGCGTGTGACTTACTTGGTAAAGACTTCGAGGAACTCTTGAAGCTTCTCGGGACTATGGAAGACAAATGTCAAGCGAACGTCTCGTGGGCTCCGTTGGATTTGGACCGGGGTGCCGACATGTACCTCGAGTTCGCGTGCTACTGCACGGTCGTCGGCACTGGTCGTGTTTTGTGGTTCGTTGTCGATGGATGTATTGTTTGCTGACTTTGGTTTGATCGGTGCAGGTTTGCCGCCTCGTGCAGACACGCCGCGGATGGTGTGGAGTGCGCTGGCAGCATCTGCTACCGTGTGGAACGAACCATCACTGAGAAGCTCTGCTTCACGTACCGTCATTGTTTCTTGTTGCATAACGGTCAGTAATACATTTTGTTTGTCTGGCTCGTTGATTTTGAGCAAGGTGCGACCATGACCCGCACTGATTGAACCACCGCGGAGTGCGCTTTGCGCATCTTCACTGAGGCGTAAGAGGCGCCGAGTGTTGGTAATATGCACACGGCTTGTGCGGCCCATACGGACAGCAATTTCTTCGTCACTGAGTTGGAACTCGTCTTTGAGAGCCTGGTAGGCAAGCGCTTCTTCGATGGGGTTGAGATCTGCACGTTGAACGTTTTCGATGATCGCTATTTCGAGCATCTCTTGTGGTGTGCTCTCGCGGATAATCACCGGTACCGTTGTCAGTCCTGCTTGCCCAGCAGCGCGCAAACGTCGTTCACCCGCAATGAGTTCGTACCCACCACTGGGGAGTCGGGTGACGATGAGCGGCTGTACCACGCCATGTTCTTTTATGGACGCAGACAGATCTGCGATTTGTTGATCGTCGAACGTTTTGCGTGGTTGATATCGATTTGGTCGTACATCGCCGATAGCTATTTCGCGGATTGATAGTGTGTTTGATGGTTCCCCGGCCGGAGCACTGGGGAGCAGTGCGTCGAGCCCACTCCCAAGACCGCCACGTCGCTTGCTCATGGTGTTATCCCTTCAAGTTCATGCGTACGAGTAAATCTTCGGCTACCCGCTGGTATGCTGTGGTGGCACGGCCCTCGGGATCGTATTCGTATAACATTTGGCCATAGCTCGGTGCTTCACTTGCACGTACACTCCGCGGTATCGGTGTGTTGCAAATATGCACGGGGAAAAATCGTCGCACTTCGTCGACGACTTGTTGTGCAAGGTTCGTTCGACCATCGTACATAGTCATCACCACACCAAGAATAGACAACTTGGGGTTGAGGCTCTGGTGTACGCGGTCGATGATGTTTTTGAGCTGTGCTAGTCCTTCCAGCGCCAAGAACTCACACTGCAGAGGGATACATACGGTGTTGGCTGCTGCCAGAGCGTTGACAGACACAAATCCGAGTGCAGGCGGGCAATCAAGCATGATGATGTCGTATTTGTGCCGAATCGGGGCAATTGCCTCTGATAGTCGATATTCACGACGATCGGTGTCTACCAACTCGACTTGCACTCCCGACAAGCGCTCACTTGCAGCGATTAAATCGAAGTTCGGACGATTTGTTGGGAGTATTGCTGCCGTGATTGGTTGTGTCCCCATGATGACCTCGTAGGTGGTGTTGACGAGGTTTTGTTTGCTCACACCGAGACTCGTCGCAGCGTTGCCTTGTGCATCACAGTCGATAAGCAGTACCCGAAGATTGTTGCGTGCAAATTCACCACACAGATTTACTGCGGATGTTGTTTTGCCTACGCCGCCCTTCTGATTCATGCATGCCACAATAATGCCGGCACGTGGTGCATCGTTTGGTTTTTGCTGTACAGTCACTGGATACTCCTGCTGCGCACACGAGTGTGTGTGCATACTATACCGTCTGAGATGTGAGAAAAGGTACGGGGTGTAAAATTGTCGTACTGGAGATTGTACTGTATTTCGTTGTGCTTGTCCTCTTTGATTATTGTTTCACGTGAAACAATGATCTATTTGTAATGGTTTGTGTTGTCTTGGTGAGAATTCAGACTCAATTGTTTCACGTGAAACAAATCAACAAGGCCACAACTGTTTCACGTGAAACATTGATGTCTCATACGAGCGAAGCTTTCGAATACTCAACCGAAGGCATCGTGTAGAATACGAGGACGCGACAAGAGAGGGATCAGATGAAGATAGCGTTGTTTATCACGTGTTTCAACGACACGCTCTTCCCGAACACTGGCAAGGCTGTTGTGACCATTCTTGATCGATTAGGTCATCAGGTGGTGTTCCCTGAGGAGCAGACGTGTTGTGGGCAGATGCATTTCAACACTGGGTATCAGGCCGAGGCGATGCCGTTGATTAAGCGATTTGTTCGTGTGTTTTCGGACTACGAGTGCATCGTGTCTCCGTCTGCGTCGTGCGTCGGGATGGTGCGCGAGATGTATCGTTATGCAGCAGAAGTTGCGCAGGACGAAGCACTCGCAGCACAGATCGAAGTGTTGGCACCGCGTGTGTACGAACTATCTGAGCTCTTGGTGAACAAATTAGGGCACGAGGATGTAGGAGCGTATTATCCGCATCGGGTAACGTACCACCCAACGTGTCATTCGTTGCGGGGGATTCGCGTCGGCGATGCGCCCGAGAAGTTATTGCGCGCGGTGCGAGGGATTGATTATGTGCCGTTGCCTGCTGCAGCAGAGTGTTGCGGTTTTGGCGGGACATTTGCCGTCAAAAATGCAGACACGTCGATGGCAATGTTGAGTGACAAAATGCGTAACATCACCGGAACGCGTGCCGAGGTCTGTGTAGCCGCCGACAATTCGTGTTTGATGCAGATCGGTGGTGCGTTGCATAGACAGCGCACAGGGGTCAAGATTGCGCACTTGGCAGAAGTGCTTGCGATGGAGGAGCAGGTATGAAGCCAGATTCAGTCATCATTGAACTCTCGCCTGAGTTTTCGGTAGGCGCAAAACAAGCGCTACAGAACACGCAACTCCGACGCAACATGGGCAAGGCGACGCAGACGATCCGTGCCAAGCGGGCAGCAGTCGTGGGTGAAGTGGCGGACTGGGAGGAGTTGCGCGACGCAGGCGAGCGCATCAAGGCAGACACGATGGAGCACTTGGATGTGTACATCCAACAGCTCGAAAAAAATATTCAAGCGGCGGGAGGTACCGTCCATTGGGCGAGTACAGCGGCGCAGGCAAACGACATAGTAACTCGTCTCGTTCAGGCGACGAAGTCCAAGCACATCATCAAAGTAAAGTCGTTGACGACCGACGAAATTCGACTCAACGAAGCACTCGAGGAAGCGGGGATAACGCCGATCGAGACGGACCTGGCTGAGCTGATTATCCAATTGGCGCACGAGAAATCATCACACATCTTGGTGCCAGCAATCCATAAGAATCGATCCGAGATTCGTGAGTTGTTCCAAAAGGCCATGCATTTGCCGGATCTGACGGATGATCCCAAGGATCTGGCAGCCGCTGCGCGGACGTTTCTGCGCGACAAGTTTATGTCAGTCAAAGTGGCAACGAGCGGGGCGAACTTTGCCATTGCCGAGACCGGGAGTGTCTGTGTCGTCGAGTCCGAAGGGAACGGACGCATGTGTCTGACGCTGCCGGATGTCCTCATCACGGTAATGGGCATCGAAAAAATCTTGCCGCGTTGGGAAGATCTCGGTGTCTTTATGCAACTGCTGCCACGGTCTTCAACTGGCGAGCGGATGAACCCATACACATCGATCTGGACGGGCGTGCATCCCGGCGATGGGCCGCAGGAGTTCCACATCGTTCTGTTGGACAACGGGCGGACAGAAGTGTTGGGTGATAGTGTGGGTCGTCAGACGTTGCACTGTATCCGTTGTAGCGCGTGTATCAACATCTGTCCGGTCTATGAACGCACTGGTGGGCATGCATACGGGTCGGTCTATCCTGGGCCTATCGGGGCAATTTTGACGCCACAATTGGTGGGTACCGAACATACATCGTCGCTGCCGTATGCGTCGTCGTTGTGCGGGGCGTGCTATGACGTATGCCCAGTCAAGATCAACATACCAGAGGTGTTGGTCCATCTACGGGGGCGAGTGGTGCGCGAACAACACACGCACATGTCGGGATGGTTGGATCCTGAGTCCATTGCAATGGCTGGGCTCGCGCAGGTATTCGGCAATCGCGTGACATACGAAGCCGCACAGGCAATGGGCAAGCTGGCCCAGTGGCCGTTTGTGCATGATGGGTACATAGAAAACGGTCCGGGGCCGTTGGGTGCATGGACCGCGATGCGTGATCTGCAAGCAATACCCGAGCAAACGTTCCGACAATGGTGGCGCGAAAGGAACAAACATGACGACAACGCGTAATCAAGTTTTGTCGGATATCCGGGCAGCAACGGCGCGCGGACAACGTCCAGGGCACGTACCGCATTCATTTGCGACAGAACGAACACCAGACGCGGATGTGAGTCCTACTGCAATGGTAGAGATGTTTGCTGAGCGTGTCAGTGAGTATAAGGCGTGGGTCGGGTATAGCACGTCAGATGGGCTTTCTGCCGCTATCGGTGCTCGGCTGGCGTTATATGGGACACGATACGTGGTGCCGGCGGATTTTCCGGCAGACATCGTGCAACAGATCTCTTGTGTGCGTGACCAAGATCTGAGTCATGCAGATATCGCAGCGACCGATGGCGTAGTGAGTTTATCGGCATTGGGTATTGCTGAGACGGGCACGATTGTACTCGATGCTGGGGTTGGGCAGGGGCGCAGAGCGTTGACGTTGTTGCCGGACTATCATCTGTGTGTGGTGTACGCTGCGTCGATTGTGCTGACGGTACCCGAGGCGTTTGCACGGCTGCGGGCGTCGATTGTCGATCGGCGAGCGCCGCTGACGTTCATTTCTGGGCCATCAGCGACGTCTGATATTG
>JBFYTT010000240.1:0-4989 GCA_041300425.1 Roseiflexaceae bacterium | reverse complement strand
TGATAACTGATAACTGATAACTGATAACTGATAACTGATAACTGATAACTGATAACTGATAACTGATAACTGATAACTGATAACTGATAACTGATAACTGATAACTACAGCGCCGAAAACTCTTTACTATTGCGTTTTTTTGAATTCAACGCCGGCAATTCGTTGTTGACCAGCATCTGTTCGACCATTTGCAAAAACACTCTGCGGTCGCTCGCGCGCACGATCGCTTGTTCATGCGCACGTGCCAGCGCCACAGGGTACCCTTGACCACGCAGCGCCTGGTCATACACGACTGCATGGACACGGTCGACGAGAGCGGCGTTTTGGGCGACCCACTGCGGCACTTCGACGCGGGCGATTTCGTCATTCACCCGGAGATAAAAGAAATGGATGGCATGCTCGCGGTAGAACTCGCGATTGGCGCGCGACAACGACAACGAAATCGGCCCACGTTGCCCATCGACTAACCGGTCGGCATACACATCTGCGTCGGCCATGTCGTCACACGGGCGGCACGACGGCGCACGGCCAGCCCGCACATCACTACACTGGTCGCAGATTGCTCCACGGCGCTCAGGTAGCCGTACATCGGGGCAAAACATCAACCGTACCATGCCGAGGAACTCGGGCGAGCGCGGTCGCGAGATGTACGATGCGACGGGGATGCCCAGTGCTTTGCACCGATCGAGGGCTGCCAGATACGGATCGAGCAGGGCGGTACGGACCACGTCTTCGCTGTTGGCCAGATTCCAACGCATCAGTGTACCGTCTTGGAGGGCGACGATGGGGATGTCGCCCTGCTGATGTACCTCGGCCAAGGCCGCCAGTGCGATCCCTTCTTGGGCATCACGCTTGGCGTTGAGCAATTGCCCTTCGACGGGTATGCGCCGCAACCCAGTGGTGAATTACAAAACATGGACTTGGTAGGCGAGCAGAGGCACCGAGCTGAGCTGGGCCTCGGGCTGGGCGCCATAGCGAATGTAGACCTGACCGATGTTGATGAGCGCGCAGACCGCCATGCCGTGGCGTTCGACGTCGAGTTGTGAACCATCGGTGGCGACGATGATGTACTCGTCGGGGCACAACGGTGCGGCACGGGCGGTATCGAAGGCTTCGGTCGTCCGCGCCAGCAACCACTGGGTACGGTCACTGATGGTAACGACGTCGTTCCAGTGCTCTTCGTGGCCGATATGGCGTTCGAGCATGGTACGGATCATGGCACGTTGACGCAGACGTTCGGCTGCACCCGAGACCACATGAGTAGTCATGTCACGCACTGCGCTCGCCAAGGCAATCACGTCGAGCGGCATACGAGCCTCCTTGATTTGCATCTCTGTAATCTAGCGTACCATAGTGGCAATACGTCACACGTGAGGAGGTACCAGGCATCGAGTCTTTTGTGCTGGGCGTCGGGGCCTCGTACGCGATCTGCCGCATGCCCATCGGTGCAAATGATTTTGGTAGATTGATATTCGTACGCCACTTCCATCTTGGTCGGCAATCAGGTGATTACCCCGGCACTGCCGCCGGATTCGTTCAGTACGTTTGTTATCCCCGCGTGACACAAAAAACCGTCCGTTGCAGGTGCAACGGACGGTGTCGCAGGGGAGAGCTACTCCATGGTCGCCAGTTGGGCGACGACGATGTCGCGGATGAGGGTGCGGTCCATGGTCCAGGTGAGCGGGATTTGGAAGGTGCGCTTGCCGCTGACATATCCGGTCAGCCGCGGCAAAAAGCTCTCGAAGACGGGAATACTCCACGGGTGAAACATCAGGTGTTTCTTGGCGGCATCCATCCCCAGGACATACTTGCCGTTGTGGTGGATGTGCGGCTTGTTCCAGGCGATTTTGACCTCGAGCTGCGGGAACTCGGCGAGGACAAAATCAATAATCTCGCTCATGGTTGTCCGTTGTGCGTCGGTCAACGTGGCGTAGTATTCGGGGACATCGGCGTATCGTGAAGGCATCTTTTGCTCCGTCTATGTGCGCATTTCTCCGCGAGATGCGCGAGATGCGCGAGTTTGCGCAGTATAGCGCATCTGATGGGTGGTTTTTGGCTAAAGATAGCGGAATTCCAGCTATCACACTACAAGAGCAATGAACACAGACGAGCTAAAGAACGGTGAAATTATTATTCGTCGTGCAGAAAGAACCATGTTATCAACAAAACCGGGCAATACCAGGCAAGATTTCTCGCGATTGTCTCAGCCAAATGGTATTCAGAGAAACGAACTCAACGCACAAACAGCGAGCACGCAGAGCCGCAACGGCGCAGAGAAATCAGAAATCAGAAATCTACTTAGTTGATTTTTTCAACAAGGCCACAATCTGCGCTTCGACCTCAGGCGTCATTGCTTGCAGGGCATATGACGTAGGCCACATGGGCCCGTCATCGAGCGTGGCTGCATCTTGGAAGCCAAAGGTGTTTATTCGGCTGGCGAACTTACTCGCAGCCTGGAAGAAGCAGACGACCTTGCCGTCGCGCACCCAAGCCGGCATACCGTACCATGTTTTGGGGGCGAGAATGGGCGCATGCGTCGTCACGAGTTCATGGAGGCGCGTGGCGATGGCGGCTTCGTCGGGGGACATAGCGGCTACTTTGGCGAACAAATCCTTTTCGCCATCGGCGCGGATCTGACTGTTTTTGGCCTCGGCTTTGAGTTCACGGGCACGTTCGGACATAGCGGCTTTTTCTTCGGCCGAAAACCCGGCAGATTTCTTGGTGCTCATCTTTCTTCCTTTCCTGCATAAAACAGTCGTGTAAATAAAGCTCGACCATCCTAAAAGAAGGCGTTTAGATTGTCAATGAAACGGTTTGTGTGTTGTGCGACGATTGCATCGTCTGCAGGTATACAATAGACCATCCATATGGAACACAACCGTATACCGGAGTACACACGATGACAACATTGACGGTCACCCCGCTGACGATGCCGGGGGTAGCCTTGGGTACAGAGAACCCACTGCCGCGTTTTCGCGATCGCATCACCACGCGACCGGTCAGTGTGCATGCCAACATGCCCGCCCGCAAGCTCGAAATGCTCGGATCCGAATGCGGCGTGCGGGTGTTGCCCTATCGCATGCAAGAGACCTACACGCGCCAACGCGTCGATACGACCTACGAGACAATCGTGCTCGAAAACGAAACGCTCCGTGCGACATTTCTGCCTGCTGTTGGCGGGCGCTTGTTGTCGCTCTTTCATATCCCGTTGCAACGAGAACTGCTCAATCGCAATCCCGTCTATCAGCCTGCCAATCTGGCCATCCGCAACGCCTGGTTTTCGGGCGGGATCGAGTGGAACGTCAGCCAGTATGGTCACACCTTCGGGACCTGCTCGCCCGTGTATGCTGCAGCCATCACGGGTGCAGACGGTGAACCAGGATTGCGGCTCTACGAGTATGAACGCTGCAAGAACCTCTTTTGGCAAATCGACTTCTACCTCCCGCCGGGGTCACCATGGTTGATCGCACACACGCGCATCGCCAATCCCAACGACGACCCGACATCGATGTACTGGTGGACCAATACGGCAGTCGACGAGGGTCCGCAGGTGCGGGTGTTGGCACCGACCAAAGAAATCATCTACACCGATTTGACCGGCAAAGGCTACGACTACGCGTATGGTGAGATGCCGGTGCTGTCGACATTCGACAACAAAGACGCGTCGTATTCGTTGCATTCGGGGTCAGCAAACGAGTACTTCTTCCAACCCGACGATGTCGACATGCCGTGGGAAGCAGCCTTGGGGGCAGATGGGTCGGGCTTCATCGAAGCGTCGACGCCGATGTTGCGCTACCGCAAGATGTTCTGCTGGGGCAGTCACCAGGGCGGCCGCCATTGGCAAGACTTCCTCGCGCCGGGCGGCACACCGTACCTCGAAATCCAAGCAGGCCTAGCGCCGTCGCAATTGCACGGACTGACCATGCCGGCGCGCGCCGATTGGCATTGGACGCAGGTGTTTGGACACATCCAAGGCGACCCGGCGATGGTGCATCACCCCGATTGGCAGCACGCCTGGCAAGGGGTCGACCGCCTGCTCAAGGGCAAGCTCAGCACTGCGCAGTTACAGTCACTCGATGACCAATACACGGCGCGTGCCGATATACCGGCGAGCACAATAATCCAGCACGGTTCAGGATGGGGTGCACTCGAGCTGGAGCGCCGCGCCGGGACGCGTGAGCCGGCGGTATCGGCGGCGTTTGTCTTCCCTGCCACTTCCCTCGGCCCCGAGCAGCGCACCTGGCAGACGCTCTTGCGCACCGGCCAACTGCCGACCCAAGACCCGACTGCTACACCCGGCGCGTGGATGGTCCAACCCGCGTGGCGCACGTTGCTCGAGCAGAGCGTATCACGTGCAACCGATTGGTATGCACTGCTCCATCTCGGGGTGATGCGCCTCGAGCACTTCGACAGCGCCGGCGCACGGGCTGCCTGGGAGGCATCGATTGCCATCCAGCCTTCTGCCTGGGCATGGCGCAATCTGGCCGTACTGGCGCGCTGGGACGACGATCAGGAGCGCGCGTTGGCGTGCCTTGCAAACGCCTGGCAGCTCAATCCGACGGTGATGGAGCTGGCCCAAGAATACATGGAACTGCTCTGCGGCCTGCAGCGTTTTGCTGCGGCACATGTGGTCTATCAGGCGCTCCCCGCCGTGGTAACGGTACACGATCGCATCCAGATTCTGCATGCACGTATCGCCCTCGAGCTGGGCGACGAGGCGACGGTCGAACGCCTGATGCAACACGAATACGCCGTCGTGCGCGAAGGCGAAACCGAGCTCACCGACATCTGGTTCGGCCTCTGGTATCGCCGCGCACAGGGTGCCACGCCACTGAGCGCCGACCAACAGCGCGAGATACGGCGCCGCAATCCCCCACCGGCTCATATTGACTTTCGCGCTATAAACAAAGAGTAGTTTGCAGTTAGCAGTTTGCAGTTAGTAGTTCGTGTGTTTTCTATGGGGGGAGTTGCATTTTGTTGGCGGTGGAG
>JBFYTT010000215.1:0-6275 GCA_041300425.1 Roseiflexaceae bacterium | reverse complement strand
ACCCAGCAGTATTGGGGCGTCTGGGTAGCAAACGCACTCTGTAGCGCTCCTGGCACATGCCCGGCCGAATCCGATGCTACCCTCCGCTGGGCTGCAATCAACACCCCGACTGCGACACCGTCATCGTTCAAATGGAATCTGCACCACGGCCTCGCCGACTCTGCAATCACGACCGGCAACCAGTACTACAAGACCTACATCAAGTTCTTGGATGGGGCGGGTAATCCGACAGCGACGTCTATCTCGTTCGAAACGACTGTTGCAGCTACCGCGAACACGCTCTTCGTTCCGTTCATTCGCGTACAACGCTAATTCACCATATGTACGCATCGATTCGCACCATGTACAAAAGAGACGCCGGGCAATTTGTGCTCGGCGTTCTCTTCGTGCTTGCATTGGGTATATCGTTCCCACGCGTCTATGCCACCGACGAAGTACAATACTACGCCTGGTTGCGTTCAATCTGGTTTGATCACGATGTGAACTTCGAAAACGAATACCGCACCTTCGCTGCGTTGAATCCCAAATCCGGGATTGCTGAAAGCCTGTTGCAACCGAATCGCATACGCACCAAAACGAACCTCTACGGCAACATTGCACCCGTAGGCTCAGCAATACTCTGGGCACCATGGTTCATCGGGACCGATATCCTGCTACGCGGTGCACACCTGATTGGCATTGGACAGCACATCCCTGCCGACGGATACAGTTGGCCATACCAACGTGCGGTCAGTTATAGTTCTGCACTCTATGCATGTGTTGGGCTTTTGATGGTGCGTCGCTTCACGCAACGCTGGGTACCACCATGGCACAGCACCGTCTCAACGCTGGCGTTTTGGCTCGCGACGCCCTTGGTTTTTTATATGACGGTCCAGATGCCGTTTGCACATGCGAATGCGTTCTTTGTGACTGCTTTGTTCGTACGGGCATGGCTGTGGCAACGAGACAACCCTGACCGTTGGGCGCCGTGGGCAGCGATTGGTGCTACTCTGGGCGGGCTCTTCCTTGTGCGTGAACAACTCATCTTGTTTGCGATTATCCCTGTGGTAAGTGAGGTCATACGGGTGTGGAACATGCCGTCCGCGTATGTTTCGCGTTTATCACGGTCGATCCTACACTATGTGATTTGCACCGTGGCTCTGATAATGGTCGTCAGTCCACAGTTTTTGGCATACATGGTTGTGAATGGACAACCATCCCCTGCATCAGAAGTATCAAACAAGTTGAACTGGTGCAGTCCGCATGCAATGGACACGCTGATTGATTTTGACCCTCGTCCAGAACCTATCTGCGGCGTTGTCGATGAGCCTGTGCGTATCCCCGCGTGGAGCCGCGGGGCATTGGTGTGGAGCCCAATACTGGTGTTTGGGATTGTAGGGTTGCTGATGTTTGCGCGTGCACATCCGTCGTACGGCATTCCCATGGTGGCAGCATTCATCCTGCAAATATGGCTGAATGGCGCATTCGGGACAACATGGCATCTCAGCGGCGCATTCGGATTTCGGCGCTATATTGAGTGTACGCCGTTCTTTGTCGTGGGCGGCGCGTATCTGATGCAATCGTTCAAGCAGCGTCACGTGACCACACTCGCACTCGTTGTCGTCGGCATGCTGGTCGTATGGAACATCGGCTTGATTATCAATGGAACAGTGTTTAACAGTCTGACCAATGTCCGGCGCGGCTTGCAATGGCCGCAACTGTGGGAGTGGCAATTGACGCTTCCACAACGCTTGTGGGAGCTCGGCGGGGCTTTTTTCGATCGTTGCCGTGTGCTCAAAAACGGCTGCTAAATTTGCATCATGCCCCTCGCCATGCTACGATATGGGCACGGGCCGGTAGCTCAATGGCAGAGCACGTCGCTCATAACGACTTGGTTCCTGGTTCGAATCCAGGCCGGCCCACCACATTGTCCTCTGCTCCCAACTCCTCCAATAATCCAATGATATCTCTGTACACCAGGCGTGCATCGCGGCACACCTCGGCTATCAGTGCGCCTTCGGCGCGAGAGAGTGCCCGCACCGATGCAGTTTGGGCAAACTGATCGATCACCAACGCAAACAGATACATCACATCCATATATGCGGACTCGAGCGCGAGTCCACAGCGGCGTTGATTTGCAGTGGATGCATTCGTATTCCACCGTTGGACAATGCTGTAGGCCTGCTGTGCACGATCATGATACTGCCCAAAAACGAGTGCAACCGTATCTGAAACAATCGATAACGGTGCAGCATCGTGTGCTGCCATAGCAATCACCTCGAGTGCTCCCACCCCAAGATGCCACGCCTGCCACAAACGCAACGGGTGTGTCGGTGTTGGGAAACGCCAAATCTGCTCAGACTGCAACAACGCACCCGCCCAACGTGCGTGCTGAGCAATCGTTGGCAACGGTTCGGCCTCACACCGTGACACAGCGACCCATAGAAACCCATTCGGCGCGTTCATCCGCGCGAGGACCGTTTGCCAAGTGTGCTCTGGCATACCTTCTTCTACCCAATCATCATCAGATGGCACAAATATCGGGGGACGCTCGTCGCCAGCCGTCAGACACATCCACGCTGCAACCGTTGGGGCATACTTGGTCACGTACGCGGGTATCGATGCGATATCAGCACACCACTCAGTAGTGACAGCCACGCCACGCACCTTGAGTCGTTGATAGAGTAGACGTCGAAACGCAACGAGTTCTGCTGGGATGACGGTACGCATGCGCGGATAGAGCGAAAGAATAGACCGATCGAGCCATTCTTCGCTCCCGACAATGAGGAATGGCACCCCCAATAGTTCGGCGACTTCGGTACGGTCGAGACGAACGCCTACCAAGGTAGCAGCCAGCGACAGAGCCTCGATATCCGCTGTGAAAGCATAATCGTTCATGGCGATCCTATGCGGTTACCTGCAACATCCCAAAACGTGACGGGATGTGAAAATCAGCAGGATCACGCAGCGTTGCAGACCACGACGACTGTTCAGATGCTGTACCATCGCGTGGGCGATCAATACGATAAAAATTCAACCGCCAGCTTCCCAATCCATCCGTTGCGCCCAACGTGGACCACGGGAGGGACAATACACAGCGCCACCCAGCGGGATCGATTTCTACCCAACTGCACCAATCAGGGTCCCACGTCGTATCAAGCGTCAGCGTTGCACGTACTTCATCAGGATTATGAATGATTCCATCGAACCGGACGTTCAATGGATTGACCTCGAGCTCATAGTAGTGGGTGGGTGTATCTGAACCAGCGGCGATGAACAGTTCGACCACTTCTTCGGTGTAAATCGGGTCGTCGTGTTGTGTCAACGTCGCCCATGCATCAGTGTCGGCACAATCGAAATGTACCCACAGATGTGTTGGTGTAGCGCACGTGCGGACGACGGTTGCCTGTCGGACGGGCGCTCCCGTAACGGTGTGGTGCAATGGGAGAAACGGGCGTATCGTGCTCCAATCAGCATTCAATGGATTCTCATGTTCTGAAAGCCAGGAGTGTTGCTGCTGCGTAATCTCGAGACTCGGAATGTTCATTATGTCCTCTTTCCACGTGCGACGATCGGGTACGGGGAGTATTCATTCGTTGATGCATCACACATGTAGGCGATATCTGACAAATTGACGGTCGTACAGACATGGATGGGGATCAACGCGATGCGTGCCCCAATGGGTAGATCTGTTGGTTCAGGAAATACGACGACCCCATGTTCCTCAGACATACGCACCAGGAATCCACCCATACCCTCGACCACGGCATACCCAGGCAAACCAGCGCGCTCGTAGTTGATATCACCGGCGAACGTCTTTGAACCACCATCAACAGTGGCTGCTGTTGCAGAGGGACGACTCACCACGGTACAGAGAATCCGTAGTGCAAGGTCCTGTTCTGACGCCGATTCAGCCTTACGCTGCATCAGATCGCCGAACACGTACGTACCTGGGCGTATCTCGGTGACACCGGCAACCTGTGCAGCAGCCCATCCGGTGGGAGTAGAGCCTACACTCACACTGTTGATTGCAATCCCGTCTGCACGAAGCTCCTGTGCCAACGCTACCATGAGTTCTCCTTCGGCACGACCAAGCTCCGCGGGAGATCGACCGTCTGCACCTGCAAACCATGCACCACGATAGGTAAAAATACCATCGAGCAAGAGACCTGGCGCAGCCTCTACCGTATGGGCGAGAGCGCGTACATGTTCAGGCGCTGCGCCGCATCGCTGTAACCCGGACTCGACTTCGATTCGTATGTGGATGGTTGCACCGGCAACAACTGCTGCGTCGGAGAGATCCGCAATCGCAATCGCATTTTCGACCCCGACAATCAAACGACTGCGCAACGCCAACCGTGCTGCATGTTCGGCTTTGGCGCGACCCACGATAGGGTATGCGACAAACACATCGTTGAATCCAGCGTCCACAAAAACTTCGGCCTCCGAAAGTTTTGCAGCTGTTATGCCACACGCACCTGCTGCGCGTTGCATACTGGCGATGTCGATGGACTTATGGGTCTTGATGTGTGGCCGTAATCCAACACCGCAGCTATCGGCATGCTGTTGCCAGCGCATGATATTGGCAGCAAGGATGGTCTGGTCAACCAAGAGCGCTGGAGTGGAAATGTCTGATATGCGCATGCAATCCTCCTATTGGTTGTGTGGATTATACCGGCATTCGAAAGAAATCAGGCACGGGCACGCAGCACACCATCGGCACAGTGAACCTGTACAGCGCCCTCGGGGTCGAGCGCATGTACCCACTGTCGTACTCCTGGTACCCAATACGGATGTTTGCGTGCATCCGTCATCGCGACAAATCGTTGTGTGCGCTCCATGGGCCACTCCGGGTCAAGGGTATATGCCTCTGCGAACGGTAACGCAGCCCAACCGACGGGAGCTCCTGCCTGCTGTGGGACTGCGACACGTGCGGATGAAACGACATCAATATAGAGCTGTGCCGCCTGCACAGCATGGATGCGGATCAACTGGAGCTCATCGCAACCCGGGGGCACGTGCACTCCGGCTGCCGCGAGAACATCACCCGTGTCGTAGGTTGCATCAAGCTGGTGGATGGTAATCGTCGCAGGTACATCCCCGCGTGCAGTATAAAAGAGCGGGTCTGGTCCACGTAACGCGGGGAGCGGTGCAGGATGCACGTTCAATGCACGGATGCCGAGCAGGGTAAAGCGCTGCGCAGGGAGCAGCGTGGGATAACAAACGACGACGATGGTATCAAACTGCATCAAGAATTGATCCGGAACGGTCGCCCAATCGTGCACGCGGTACAGCGGTATGTTGTACTGATACGCTGTTTCGTCGACGCGTTCATCACGAACTGCGATGAGGTGTCGATGTGGGACACGAACGAACGCGTGACCCGCTCGATCAGCAACAATGAGTGCTGCCGGCTTTTGACCCATCACACATACCGTCTGTACGAAGGTTGCAGTCAACAGACATTCCATCCCAACAACAATGAACATGATGGGCTCCGTGGTATCATCGCAGTGACAAGGAGAATCCATGACTACATCGCTTCTGCATTGCACGTTCTATGATCGTTTACTCCCTGCGCTCGAAGCACCACCCGTTGCCGGGGAACTCGGGGAGCGAATTTTTCAATCCGTGTCGGCACTCGGCTGGAACGCCTGGATCCGGACCGAACGCATCTTTATGGCCCAGTTCGATATCGACCCCGCATCTCCCCAGTATGAACGAAAGCGCCAGGCTGCTATTACGCTGTTCTTCTTTGGCCCACCAGACGGTCCACGAATGGTAGCATGCCGCAAGATGAACCGCATGCTCCCTGCGCTTATCAAACCACCGTTCCCCGGCGAATTGGGAATGCGCATTTATGAAACCATTTCGCAACGCGGTTGGGCACTGTGGCCCGAACAAGAACGCATCCTTATTAATCATTACAACATGAGCCTGGTCGACCCGCAATCGCAAGGTGTATTGCTCACTGCAATGGAAGAGTTCTTCTTCGGTGCAGGTGCGACCCTCCCAGAAGGCTGGACACCACAGGCTGCTGCACCAAGCAAAGGTGGACCGCGCAAATAATTATGTCAACATCACGAGCGGTGTGATGACGATGTTCAGGGCAGCATGCGCATCCCTGAGCGCCTTCTCGACTTCCTGCGGAGTATCAGCTCGGGCAAAGATAAAGCCGAGGTAGCTTTCTCCTGCAGGCAGCGTCCGAATAGGCTGATGTAATGGGCTGGTGATTTCGATAGATTCGATATAGGGGACCTGACATGCACGGTCAACGCCATCGACCCGTTGCAAAA
>JBFYTT010000214.1:0-2979 GCA_041300425.1 Roseiflexaceae bacterium | reverse complement strand
AGCCGTGCCATCCCAGAACCTTCGGATCCCAACACGACTGCCAGCGGCATATTGAGATCGGCCTGATCGTAGTACTGTGCTTTTTCGTCGTCTTCGATACCAACTACCCACACCCCATGCTTCTGCAGTTTTTCGATGCTCTGCGCGAGGTTGGTAACAACTGCAATATGCAAATGCTCGACCGCACCGGACGATGCATTGACCACAGACGGTGTTATCTCGGCAGCACGTCGACCGGGGATAATGACTCCGTGGATCCCCACAATCTCAGCAGTACGCAACAGCGTGCCCAGGTTTTGGGGGTCTTGGAGGTGATCGAGTAGCAGAATAAACGGCATTTCGTTGCGCGACTTCGCAAGCGACAGCATGTCGTCGAGGTCGCTGTATGGATATTCGCTACATTCAAGGATGACGCCTTGGTGGTTGAGGCCATGCAGTCGCGACTCGAGCAAGCGTTTGTCGACCATCTCAACGGGGATGTCCTGTGCTTTGGCCTGGGCAACCGCGTCTGCCAATGTCCCAGTGAGTTGTGCGCCATTGGCAACAAGCAGACGTTGGGGCACACGTCGTTGCGCACGCAAGGCCTCACGGACAGCATTGCGACCATAGATGAGTTCTGTCATGTTATAAGCCTAATGCACTCTTGATGCGGTCTAAGATTCCTTCGTCAGCCGGGTCTGTCCCGCTTTTTTGACCTGCGTTCCCCGCATTGGTACCGGTCAAGGGTTCGAACGTATGCGCCAACTCCGTAAACAGGACACGCTGCACGTCGGTCAGCTTCTCGGGGATGACGACCTTGGCGATGACAATTTGGTCTCCCCGTCCATTTGCCCGTAGCATGGGAACACCTTTGCCACGTAACCGGAACGTTGTACCGGATTGCATGCCTGCATTGATTTTGAGCGGTTCGCTGCCTTCCAGGGTGGGGATGGTCAACGTTGCACCGAGTGCTGCCTGCGCCACATTGACCGACATTTCGTAGAGAATGTCGTTCTCTTGACGGCGAAAAAACGCATGCGGCTGGATCTCGAATACCACATACAGGTTGCCAAATGGTCCACCACGGGGGCCAACCTCCCCTTCACCCGTCATCCGGAGCTGTGATTGACTATCAATACCAGCGGGAATCTTGAGATTGAGGGTGTGCAATGTCCGCACCCGACCATCGCCCCGGCATTCTCGGCATGGGATGGCAATCACGACCCCCTCGCCGCGGCAGGTATCACAGGCCATCACGGTCACCATGTTGAAGATCGGAGACCGTTGCCGTACCTCGCCCGTGCCGTTACAGCGCGTACACCTGGTCGGCTCGGTTCCTTCTTGGGCGCCGTTCCCGCGGCACGAACCACAGGTTTCTTGGCGACGGTATTCGATGGTCTTTTCGACCCCGAACACCGCCTCTTCGAAGCTGATTTTGAGGACATACTTGAGGTCTGCGCCGGATTTCGGTCCGCGCTGACCGCGTCCACCACCCGCACCACCGAAGAATGACTCGAAAATGGCAGAAAACGGATCTTCGCCGCCAAACGGATCACCACCACCGCCACCCATTTGCGGTCCATTGTGTCCAAACCGGTCGTAGATGGCACGCTTTTCGGGATCAGACAACACTGAATTCGCTTCATTAATGTCTTTGAAGGTCGACTCTGCGTCTGCTTCTTTGTTTACATCCGGATGATACTTGCGCGCAAGGGCGCGGTATGCTTTGCGGATATCATCGGGGCTTGCATCACGGGCAATCCCCAGGACCTCATAGTAGTCGCGTTTATTGCTCATCTCGTCTTCCTACCAGGCATGTGTATCGATCCCACCAGGAGTCAGCGCGATCGAATCCGATCGAGCAAGCTACTGAGTAATTGTGAAGGGGCGAGTGTGTTCGCAGGATCTATCTGATTGAGTTCATCGGTGATGCTTTGAGCATCGACACGATGTTTGTTCTGCACATCGTGGAGCACCATGGTGATGTCGGCTATTGCATTGCTGATCACCTGTGGATCCGTACTCTGCCAGGCAACATTGACCGCGGTGATGGCTTCAGCGAGGATTGCTTTGCGTGCATCCGACACCGTATCGTCTTCGTCGATCATCTGTTGGGCAGTGTAGACCAGTGATTCGATACGATTTTGGAGGGCAACCAGGTCTCGCTTGCGACGGTCTTCTTCGGCATACACGGCAGCCTCGACCACGCGCGCATCGATTTCGGCTTGGGTGAGCCCCGACGAGGCGGTTATCGTGATGTGTTGTTCACGATCGGTGTTGACATCACGGGCACGCACATTCATGATGCCGTCTGCATCAATATCAAAGGTGACTTCAATCTTTGGACTGCCGCGTTTGGCTGCCGGAATCCCATCTAAGATGAAGTTGCCGAGGAGCTTGTTATTGATTGCTTCGACACGTTCCCCTTGCAAGACATGGATTTCAACGGCCGGCTGATTATCTTGCGCAGTCGAGAACACCTGACTCTTGAGCGTCGGGACCGTCGTATTGCGCGGTATCAACGTGGTCATCACCCCACCAGAGGTCTCGATACCAAGGGTCAGCGGCGTAACATCCAGCAACAAGACATCTTGGACTTCACCCGACAATACGCCTGCTTGGATGGCTGCACCTATGGCTACCACTTCGTCTGGGTTTATGCTTTTGTTTGGGTCTTTTTTGAAGAACTTTTTGACTGCAGTCTGGATCGCCGGCATCCGCGTTTGACCGCCGACGAGCACCACTTCTTCGATATCGCCTGGCTTGAGTTGGGCATCAGCGAGTGCTTTGCGGACAGGTGCTAATGACCGTTCGACCAAATCCTTGGTCAGCGCCTCGAGCTTCGCACGGGTGAGTTCGACCGTCAGGTGGCGTGGTCCGGCGGCATCGGCAGCAATGAATGGCAAGTTGATTTCGCTCTTCATCACTGACGAAAGTTCCATCTTGGCTTTTTCGGCGGCTTCGCGCATCCGTTGCAGAGCAGTCCGATCGCCACGCAAA
>JBFYTT010000213.1:0-2776 GCA_041300425.1 Roseiflexaceae bacterium | reverse complement strand
GATCGTACAGGTCCCGGGGGCCAACACATCAACCGTGCCGCCACTGGTCACCGTACAGACACTCGGCGTCGATGACGTAAATGTCACTGCTAATCCAGCACTCGACGTCGCCGACACCGCAAAGTTCGCTGCCGTCGAATCTTTGTCAGCCAACGTACCGAAGGTCAGCGTCTGAGTCCCTTTCGAAAGGAACGACCGCGTCACGGTCGGCGCTGTAGCATAGTTGGTTCCAGCATTTGCACCACCCGCTTGCGCCGCCACAATCGTACACGTCCCCGTCGCAACCATCGACACCGTCACCCCGCTGACGGTACAGACACTCGGTGTGCTTGAGGTGTAGGTCACGGCCAAGCCCGACGTCGCCGTCGCAGCCAAATCAAAATCTGCATCGGTCGCCATTCGGTCTGCCGGTGCCACAAAGGTAATCGTCTGCGCCGTTGCAGCGATATTGGTAATCGTAAATGACTGGACCACACTGGGCGATGCTGCATACAACACCCCGCCGGTCTCGCCACCGGATTGCAGCGCGGTAATCGTACACAGTCCTGCTCCAACAACGGTCAACACACCAGCCGATGTGACCGTACACTTCGATGGCGTGCTCGAGCTATAGCTCACTGCCATCCCCGATGATGCGGTGCCGGGCAGCTGGAACGGTGCAGTCGAGTTACCGGGATAGTAGTTCGCCGTCACGCCACTCAAACTAAATGTCACGGTCTGTGCTTCACCCTGCGAGATATTGTCGATCCAGAACGACGCACCCGATGCTCTACCACCCGAAAAATCGTGCGTTCCATTGACGAATACGAACTTATAAAAGTCGCGTGTATGCGGCACCGTTACAGATGCGAACTGCCAACCCACAACGGTCTTGCCGTGCGTGTCCAAGATTTCGGTTTGGGCACAGTCAGCAACCGTCCCCTCGGCCACACCGTTGCCGTTGGCGTCGGTGTCGAGCAAATATCCGAGCACCGCAAAGTCATCCGAACCGGCAGCTGAGTACCAGTTCAACGTGATGATTTGGCCCGCGATACCTCGAAACTCGTCGCTGACAATCGCTGGACCGTGCTTCACGTGAAAGCCATCAGCAGAATTACCGTTACCGAGATCCAATCTGACAGCATTGGTACCATTCGTTGGCACACCGAATCCGCCACTGGTCACTATCGTGGCGGTAAATGAAGCATGTGACCCATCGGTGACGTCGTAGGTTGGTCCACCTGCATACGTCGAATAATCCGTGGTGTCGACGCTCACGCAGCCGCCGAGCCTGGTTACTCCTAAGTCAATCACCGTACCCACAACGGTCCAATTATCCGGCACACCACCGGTCACGTTTTCGAAGCTACCGTTCAGCAAATAATTCGACGCACGTGCCGCAGCAGTCGCTGTCGCAGTATCACTCTCGAGTGGCAGCACAAAACCCGTACTCCACAGAATTGATACAACCATCAAGAACCGCCAGAGCCGATGCCAACGCGTATGTTCGTATCCCATCATTCTATCCTTCCGTCCTGACTCGCACATTCAGGATGTATTCCTACTATATGCCAAGAAAAAGATCCACAAGCAATTACTATAATTCATAGCAATGTACATTCGTTCCGGCACATGTTACGTGTTGATGATTATGTGATGAGATATTGACCGCACCAGTATTAATCACGCAGATAAACGCTCCTGCGGATGCGTGCGTGACCACATAGTGACCGATCTCGCACTGTCACATCCCAACTGTATCCATGCGCGCAGAGTACGTTTCTGAACCCATGCGCGCATGGGTTCGTTTTTGTACCAATGCGCGCAGAGTACGTGTTCTGTATCCATGCGCGCATGGGTTCGTTTTTGTACCAATGCGCGCAGAATACTCCTTCCCTGACCATGCACGTAGGTGCATGGTCAAGGAGTCGGCGTTGCCGTCCGGGTCGGTGTCCGCGACACCAATGCATTTTCTTGCGGTGCGCCAATCGCGACTACCACACCACTGCGCAATGTGATAATCGAGTTCACGTACCCCACACCGATGTGTTCTGCGTTGGTGATCCCGGTCGGAATGGTAATCTGATTGAACTCGTTGCGCCCCCAACCAAACAATGTCCCGTCATGCATCATAGCCATCGAGTAGTTACAACCCGCGCCTATTTCCTTCACATCCTTGAGATTAAGCGGTACCTTGGCTTCGCCAAATGCATTGCTTCCCCAACCGACTACCATACCGTCTTTCTTGAGTGCCAATGCATGCGTGCACCCAGCGGTGATGGCCTTGACATTCTTGAGTCCGGTTGGAATTCTGATTTGGCCTGAGCGATTTCCACCCCAACCAAACACTTTTCCGCTTTTCAGCAGTGCCAACGAAAAATCCTTGCCGCCCGCGACCTGTACGACATTTCTGACCGACTTCGGGATATTGCACTGCTTCTCAATGTTGTTGCCCCAACACACCACGGTGCCGTTCGTCTTGAGCGCGAGCGTGTGTGCATACCCCGATGAAATCGCCATCACGTCCTTCTGTGCCTGCAACGGAATATTTAGTTGACCACGGGTGTTCGCCCCCCAACCATAGACACGACCACCCTTCAGTGCGACCGCAAAGTTGGTCCCTACCGACACGTCAGTGATGTTCGATCCACAGCACGGTGGAATGTTCGTCTGGAATTCTTTGTTCATGCCCCAGGTAACCAGTGTTTTGTTATACAACAAACCCAACACAAACGATGCACCCACCGCAGCCTTCTTCAGCGCAAACGGATTGGGCGTTGGGGTAACGGTCTTGGTC
>JBFYTT010000018.1:0-5510 GCA_041300425.1 Roseiflexaceae bacterium | reverse complement strand
TGGTGTTCCCGGCGCTTGCATCCGGCCACTGGCGCACCTCCCAGTGCCGCGATGCCGCCCAATCCACCACCCACGCACCAGCGACATCAACGCCTACTTTGGACTCTGACGGGCATTCGATGCCACATAACTCGGTCAGTTCATGCAGGTACGCAGGCAGACGTGGAGTGAGGTAGCGGACGAGTATCTGTGCATCCATGTGTGCGTTCTCCATCTATGACGGTGTGCCGAGTCGGGCACACACGAGTGCGAGCAATGCAATGGTAGGGGCAATACCGCGTTTGGGCACCGGGCCAAAGCCGCGCAGGGCTGGCAATCCACTAACAAGGAGTGCCAGGTCTGTGGCGGAGGCGATGTCGAGTGAGTGCATCCCCAGCGAGTTGGCGCACGTACGCAGAACCACCGTCGCGGCGTCTGCATGTGCTGCCTCGAATCTGCCGTCGTTGTAGGCGCCCAGGACCAGCACATGCGTATGCCTGCCGCACAACTCATGCAGTGCCCGCGTACGCCCCGCCACATCCCCTGCAGACAGCAGCGTGATACAGCCGACGTCGCCCAATCCACCACACTCCTCGAGGGCGGCCATCGCAGTCAACGCGGTCACAATCCCGGCAGCGGCAGCGTCATCGGCGGTGTGATGGTTGCCGACAAGTATGATGCGCGGACCGCCTTTGCCGAGGATGCTGAAGGCAATGGAATCAGCCTTATGCGGATCCTTCCAGCGCGTCAGTTCCCAATTGCGTTGGCGTCCCCAGCGGGCAATCCATTCGGCGCGGGCGTTGATCGCGTCGACGTCGGCGGCAGGGAGCGCGCATACGTCGGCCACCTGGCGCTCAAACTCGTCGCGCGTCGCGGCACCGTAGGCCAGCAACGTCTGTGGGAACTCAGGAGTCAAGCCGCCATCGAGTGCTGCCAGCGCATCGTGCAAGCCCCATATCAGCTGCATGCGACGCAGATGCCAGGCCGGCCGCTTGGGACCAGTCTCGCGCATCAGGATGAGTTGGCGCAGGCGCTGCCGGAGGAGCTGGCGGGAGGGGTGCGTCACAGGCGTGTTCCCATGGGTGAGTCTGCACGCATTATAGACAAAACCACCCCACGCTGCCGCACACAGACAAACACCCCCTCCGTCCGCAACCTACGGTGCGACGAAGGGGGTGTGCCAATCCGGGTCGCAGTGCTAGGCGTCGACACCTACTGCACGCAGACGTTCGGCGTTGTCATAGACGGTGAGCGCGTCGATGAGTTTGTCGATATCGCCGTCGAGCATCCCGGGGATGTTCGAGAAGTTCTGACCAATACGGTGGTCGGTCAAGCGGTCCTGGGGGAAGTTATACGTACGCACTTTTTCGGCACGTTCACCAGTCCCCACCTGGGCCAGTCGCGACTCGCCGACGGCCTTGGCGCGCTTTTCTTCTTTGATGGCAAACAACCGTGCGCGCAACACGCCCATGGCTTTTTCTTTGTTTTTGAGCTGCGAACGGCCATCCTGACAGGTGACCACCATCTCGTCAGGGGTGCCGCCGCGGTAGACGATGCGCACGGCCGAGTCGGTCGTGTTGACGCCTTGGCCGCCGTGACCACCCGAGCGAAAGACGTCGATGCGCAGGTCCTCTTGCTTGATCTCGATGACATCATCATCGAGCTTGGGCAACACAGCAATCGTGGCCGTCGAGGTATGGATGCGACCCCGTGCTTCGGTTGCAGGTACACGCTGTACGCGGTGGACGCCGCCTTCGTATTTGAGCCGGCTGTATGCACCGTCGCCCTGGATTTCGACCGAGATTTCTTTGTAGCCGCCGATGCCGTTCTCGGAGGCATTGAGGAGCTCGACCTTCCAACCCACGCGCTCTGCGTAGCGCAGGTACATGCGGTAGAGGTCTGCGGCAAACAGGGCCGACTCGTCGCCGCCTTCGCCCTGGCGCAGTTCCATGATGACCGAGCGTTCGTCGTTGGGATCTTTGGGCAGCAAGAGCAATTTGAGCGACGACTCGAGGCTCTCGCGTTCTCCGTTGAGGACGGTGAGTTCTTCTTGGGCCATGGAGCGCATTTCTGGGTCGTCGGCCGAGGTGTTGAACATCTCTTGGGCATCGGCAATCTGGGCGACGACGTCGTTGTAGCGACGGAATGTCGTCACCACCGCCTCGAGGTCGCGTTGTTCACGGGCGACCTGTTGGAGGCGTGGCAAATCGGTCAGTACGGCCTGATCGGCCATCTGTTCAGTCAAATCTTCGTAGCGTTGGACGACGTTATTGAGCCGGTCAAACATGGCGACTCCCTCTTGTTGTATGTCTACCGCACGCAGCGGGAGGCGGTAGCAAAGGCGGATTGCACGGAGGGTGGGCTGCGTGGACCACACAACAATCCAAAGCCGCCCCGGTTGCTACCGGAACGGCTGGTGGAATATCTGCACAAGGACTAATGACCGGTCTGGGCCATCTTCTTGCGGCGATTGCGTTCAGCGCGGCGACGCTTTTCTTTGCGTTGCTCACTCTTGGAAACGAATTGCATCTTCTCCCGGTAGGTTTTGGTGATGCGCTCGGCCACGACAATCTTGTTGAAACGACGAAGCAACTGTTCGATGCTTTCCCCGTCACGGCGATCGATTTTCATGCGCGTAGGGTTTCCCCTTTCACCCCCCTCCCGAAAACTAGAAGAATTCTTTTTAGTATACGAAGTTCGTGAGGCAATTGCAAACACAACTCCAGTTAGTAATTAGTAGTTAGTAATTAGTAGTTTCCACATTGTCATCCCAATTACTCATTACTACCTAACACCTGAAACCTCAAACCTGATACCTAATTCTATCCTGCGCGTGCACCGTTGGGCACTGGCACTTCTGGGGTCGCCAACACCGGTGTGATGCCATCCGAAAAACCAATATCAAACAGCATCCCTTCGGATACTTCACCGGCCATCTTTTTGGGTGCCAAGTTGACGATGAACAACGCCTGTTTGCCCACCAGCTCCTGTGGATTGCTCCGCTCTTGTTTGATGCCGGCGAGGATGTTCCGCGACATCGAGCCGAAGTTGACGACCAGCTTCATCAACTTGTCGGATTTGGCGACCTCGAGGACCTGCTCGATGGTCCCGACGCGGATGTCGATCTGGTCGATGACGTCGAAGGTGGTGAGTGCTTTGATCGGGGCGTGTTCCATGGGATTGCTCATTTCTCTTGTGTATTTCGCCCACGCTCGTCGCGGGTGAATGTGTAGGCATTGTCTCGAATGGGCAAAAATCAGACCGGCAACCCCACGCGGCGTAGCAACGGCAACATGTGCAGGGCATCCCAACGCGCCAGCGGCTGATCGGGGTGGTGCGAGTCAGAACCGCCGCTGATGAGCCACCCGTGTTGCTGTGCCTGGCTGAGGTAGAAATCAATTTGGGCAGCGGTATGCGCCGGATAAAACACTTCGATGCCATCGATACCCGCCGCCACAAAAGCCGCTATATCTGCAGCGTCCGCCGGGATGGCATAGACCCCTTTTGATCTGCCGGGATGCGCAATCAATGCCACGCCGCCAGCGGCGTGGGCAACGGCGATGACCTCGGGGACCGTGGGTGGGTTATACGAGCCCTGCCGTGCCAGCAAAAACCGCATCCCGGCTGCTTCGTCGTCGCCGTCGACGCGACCAGGCAGAGTGTTGTGCGCTGCCAGGGCAGTCGCCACCTCGGCGACATTGATATGGCGTGTCGAATCCTGCGCGAATGCCGGCAAGCGCCAGCCCTCGGCGGGCAGGGTAGCGATGAGTCGTTGCGCGTCGGCAGCGTTACGGGCATCGACCGAGGCGCACAATGCCAACACTGCAGGGTGCATTGGATCGATCCCGTACATCAGGGTGTGCCAAAGCTTACCGTTGTGCGCGCTGTCGACCTCGCAGCCGGTCACAAAGCCCAATCCCGCCTGGTCGGCAGCGGCTCGCATCGCCACCACACCCGCAGTGGTGTTGTGATCGGTGATGGCAAACACCGCGACGCCAGAGATTTTGAGCGCGGGGATAAGTGTGCCCGGGCGCCAGCTCGAGTGGTGCGGTAGCGCGTCGGAGTGGATCTGCAGGTCCGCGAGCATGCTTCGTTCTTTCTCTGCACGCGCTGTTTTCTACAACGCGAAGTGGCGCATCAGTTCTTCGTAGTCGTGCACAATCACATCGGGTTTAGCAGCAGCCAGCTCGGCAGCGGTGTGCGTCGTCGCAATCGCGACGGTGTACATACCCGAGTCGCGGACTGACTGCAATCCAGCAAAGCTATCTTCGATGCCGATGCAGTGCTGCGGTGCATGCCCCAATCGGCGGGCCGCCTCGATGAAGATGTCCGGGGCTGGTTTGCCATACTTGACCTCGCTGCCGAGCGTGATAGCACCGAAGTACGCTGGTAGCTGCAAGCGCTCCAAGGTCGGGCCCACATTGCCATGCGGCGCCGAGGTGGCGATGGCCGACCCCAGCCCATGGGCGTCCATATGCGAGAGGAACGCATGCAAGCCCTTGACGGGGTGGACGTGGTGCATCAGTGTGCGGTAGAGTGTTTCTTTTTCGTCGGCATAGGCCAATAATTCTTCGTCGCTGAGCGGGCGACCAAACAGCACCGGGAAGATTTCGCTGTTGCGTTTGCCCGACAGACTGGCGATGGTCGCTTCGTCGGGGGTAGCAATCGTGTATTTGTCACGGAAAATAGTAAAGGCCTCTTCGTGCAAATGCATATTGGGCGTCAACGTGCCGTCCATGTCAAAAACAACGGCTTTGTAGTCTGCGAGTCGTGGCATGCGGGACCTCCCTGTGCGAGCGGGTACGCTCATTTCAGATGCGGGGCAACGGAGATAAGTTCGTCGAGGCGCAACGACAACACGCGTGACGCACTGTCATCACCCATCGACACACCATAGATAGAATCAGCAATTTCGATGGTGCCACGATTGTGCGTCACCACCACAAACTGCGAGGTCGAGCGCAGATCATCCAACGCAGCCCTGAAGCGCGCCACATTGGCCTCATCGAGGGCGGCGTCGACTTCGTCGAGCACACAGAACGGCGTCGGTTTGACCTTGAGGATGGCAAACAACAGCGCTGCCGCCGTCAACGAGCGTTCGCCGCCCGACAACAGTGCCAGATTCTGCTGCCGTTTGCCCGGCGGACGGGCGTTGATCTCGATACCGATGTCGTCGAGTGCGCCGCCGTCGCCTGTTTTGGTCAGCTCGAGGCTGGCACTGCCGCCGCCAAACATAATCTGGAAGGTGAGTGCAAACTCGCGGGCGACGGCGCCGAAGGTCTGCTCGAAGTTGGCGCGCATTGTCGCATCGAGCTCCTTGATGAGCTCGCTGAGGCTCTGCGCCGCAGCCTTCAAATCAGCGACCTGTGTATTCATGAAGGTATATCGCTCGTTGGCCTCGTCGTATTCTTCGAGGGCGAGTGGATTGACCGGCCCGAGCCGCTGGAGCTGGTTGCGGTAGGTGGTCAGTTGCTGATTGAGTGTCGTCTCGTCGCCTTCGATGGGTTCGGCAGTATGACTGAGCACGCCGA
>JBFYTT010000174.1:0-5353 GCA_041300425.1 Roseiflexaceae bacterium | reverse complement strand
CTGACGCCCGGACGGACCTACCCGACGTTTTCTGCAGCACACCAGTTATGTTGTGCTCTTTGCATTGCTGGTTGTACGGCACAGCGAAAACCACGCGGAATGGCACTCCACACAAAAGCCCGGCTCGACGTACGTCGAGCCGGGCTGACGCCGCGTATGGTCAGCGTGCCGCTGCCAGACACTCGGCAATCTGGATGATGTGCTTGCGCGTGTGGCGCGCATAGATGCGCACCGTATCATCGATCGAAAACTCACCCCACGAGGCAATCCCCATGCGTGCGTACTCGGCGTCATTCAATGACTCACACAAGCGCACCCAGCGTTGTTGCAATGCAGCAAAGTAGGCCAATGACCCACTGATGTCTGCACTCGAGCAATCCGCCAATGCGGCAATCCCGTCGACCTCGTAATCACGCCAGGTCGGCCGATCTTCGGTCAATGCAATCAATACATTATTGAGTGCAAACGCATGCGAGTCGGCCATGTGGTGGACGTTCTGGGCAACCGTCCATTCAGTGGGAATGTAGCGGGTGGTGAGCTGTTCTGCACTGAGTCCTACCACTGCATTGCTGAGTTCTGCCGCTGCAGTACGCATCAATGCGAGCGATTCGGCTCGTTCTGCCTGTGTTTGCATGGCGCAGCTACTTCTGGGCTGCTGCGAGGGTGTCGGCGATTTGTTTGACATGCGATTGTGCATGCCCTGCATAGATGCGCAACAAATCGTCCACTGATCGTTCACCCCACGAGGCAATCCCCGTCCGCGCGAATTGTTCTTCGCTGAGGGCTTCGAACAACGACACGATACGCAATTGCAAGAGTCGGAACAATTCGAGTGAAACGCCTATCTCGGCTGATTTGGCGTCTGCGAGATCCGCCAAACCGTCGACACTATAGCCCTTCCAAGTGGGTCGGTCTTCGGTCAATGCCAACCGCACATTGGTCATCATGACCGCATGCGAATCGGGCATATGATGGACGTTCTGGGCTACCGTCCACTCCGTCGGGATGTACCGAGTGGTCAGTTGTGTTGGGGTCAATCCTTTGACGGCAACGGCAATGTCGTCTGCGGAGCTGCGCATGAGCGCGAGTGCTTCTTGGCGCTCGGTGTGAGTAAGCATGGTATTCCTCGTTATTCGGTACCTGCCGATATCATACCATCGACATCTGTGCACTGTCTGTAGTCGCGACGCTGAATCTCGCATCGCCGCGATCTGCACTGGAGCCTGCATTCAGTTATGATACACAGTGTTGGCACACAGGAGGACACAATGACCACCGTACACAATTTCAACGCAGGGCCTGCAGTACTGCCGGCAGAGGTGATTGCACAAATCACGCACGATTTGCCCGATTATGCAAACACGGGGATTTCGATACTCGAGTCGAGTCACCGCACCAAAGAATATGAAGCAATCAATCAACGCGCGATGGAGCGATTCAGGCGTGTACTCGGGTTATCGGACGCATACGACATCGCGTTCATCCAAGGCGGCGCGAGCATGCAGTTTGCCATGCTGCCGATGAATGTACTGACGGATACAAACTGCGGCGCATATGTCGTGAGTGGCGTCTGGGCCGAGAAGGCCTACGAAGAAGCCGCCCGCATCGGCAACGCACACATCGCAGGATCGACCAAATCACACCAGTTCCGCTCGTTGCCGGCGGCAGACACACTCGACATCCCTGCCAACGCAGCCTATACGCATCTCTGTACCAACAACACCATCTATGGTACGCAATGGCATGCATTGCCACAGGTGCCGACACCATTGGTACTCGACATGAGTAGCGACATTGCATCACGCCCCATCGACACCACCGGTGTGGGGATGATCTACGCCGGTGCCCAAAAGAACATCGGTGCTGCAGGGGTCACCGCTGTCGCCATCCACCGTGATTTTGCTGCCCAGATGCATAGCAATGCGCCCGTCATCCTACAGTACGCCACGCATCTCAAGAGTCAGTCCCTGTACAACACTCCGCCGACCTTTAGTGTCTATGTGCTCGATCTGGTGTTGGAGTGGATCGAAAACCTCGGTATCGACACGCTCGCTGCCCAAAACGCCACAAAAGCAGGCGTAATCTATGACGTGATAGACGGTTCTGGCGGGTTTTTTCGCGGCCATAGCGACATGGCGTGTCGCTCACAGATGAATCTTACGTTCCGCCTGCCTGACGAATCGCTCGAAAAGGCCTTTCTGGTCGAAGCAGCCGCTGCCGGCATGATCGGCCTGGCAGGTCATCGCAGTGTCGGCGGGCTCCGGGCTTCGTTGTACAATGCGTCTCCGTTGGCATCTGCACAGGCCCTGGCCAGTTTGATGCGCGAATTCGCACGTACACACGGCTAATGGCGAAAAAGGACGACACCATGGAATCGGTACGTGAGCGAATGACGTTTTTGGGGATGGAATGGTCGCTGATCTTGGGGTGGTTGGCTACCATCCTGCTGATATGGCGGCAGACGATATTTTATCTGCTGGTGGTTTTGTTTGACCTTGGTGATACCTACGACCTGGTGTTCACGTTATTGATTTTTTTGCTGATGATTGTCGCTGGGGTAGCAGTAACGGCAACGGGATTTTGGCTCAAGCGTAGACCGCGTGCATACTCGCTTACACGGCGTTGGGCGCAGGGTTGGGCGTGGATAGGGATGTCTGCGCTGCTCGGATACCTAATCATCGTCATACCCGGTGGAGTGTTTGCACCATAGTGTTGAGGGGGAACAGATGACTGCACGGCAACGAATCATGCTCATCGACGGGCATGCGCTCGCGTTCAGGGCGTTTTATGCGCTCGCTGACAAGGGTCTGCGTACATCGAGTGGCGAACCGACCTATGCCGTCTTTGGCTTTGCATCGATTATGCTCAACGCTATCCGCGAGCATCAACCGAGCCACATCGCAGTGTCATTCGACATCGGTCGGACCTTTCGCGATGATATGTATGCCGACTACAAAGCCGGCCGCGGCGAGACACCCGTCGAGTTCCCCCCACAACTCGAGCGCATCAAAGAGATGATGCAGGCCTTCAACATCCCGATTTATGTGGCACAAGGCTTTGAGGCAGACGATGTGCTGGGTACCCTTGCCCGTCAAGCGACCGAAGCAAATGTCGAAACACTCATTCTGACCGGCGACAGCGACACGCTCCAGCTCGTCGACTCGCACACGCACGTGCTGCTCGCCAATCCGTTCGGTCAAAAGATGACCTCCATTGAATACGACTACGACAAAGTGGTCGAACGCTACGAGGGCCTCAAGCCCAATCAATTGGCCGATTTGCGCGGCCTCAAAGGCGATGCGTCGGACAACATCCCTGGCGTCAAGGGCATCGGCGAAAAAGGCGCAATCACCCTCTTGAACCAATTCGGCAGTGTCGATGCCATTTTTGCAGATATCAGCGCCGCCCCCAAACGCTACCACAAAGTATTAGACGGGCAACGGGAGGCGGCCGAATTCAGTCGCAATCTGGCAACCATTGTCACCACTGCTCCGGTACAGCTCGTGCTCGAAGATTGTGTCATCAGCGGGTACGACAAAGCGCTGGTGGTGCGGTTCTTCCAACAGCTCGAAATAGGCAAGACCCTCGTCGATCGCCTTCCTCCGACGGGTCAGACCGAGGCAGTGGCAATCCCCGCACCGACTCCTCAGCCGGCGCGGACCACCGTGCGACCACCGGCACCGGCGCATGGACAGATGGACCTCTTTGCCGAGCATCACACCACCTACAACGAATCGGTCACTCTGCGCGCCGGCTATGTGACGGTACTGACATCCGCCGAATTGGCCGATGTCGTCACGAGTTGCCGCACTGCTGGGTTGTTCGCCTTCGACACCGAAACGACGGGTACCAGTGTCTTTATCGACGTCTGTGTCGGTATCTCGATTTCGTGCCAGGCCGGCACCGCCTGGTACATCCCTGTCCAACACAGTGGCATTACCTGCCTGCCCACAACCGACATCGTGGCCGCATTGGGACCATTGTTTGCCGATGCATCCATCCACAAAGTAGGTCACAACGCCAAATTCGATATCGAAGTCCTGCTCGGGATAGGGATGACGGTCGAAGGTCTTACCTTCGATACGATGCTGGCTGCCAGCCTGCTCGACAAGCGTCGTGGCCTCAAAGATTTGGCCTTCTACGAGCTCCAACTCGCCGAATCGCCGGTCAACATCGACGAACTCATCGGCAAGGGCAAAAACCAAATCACCCTCGATAAGGCAGACATTACTGCGGTCACCAATTATGCCGGGAGCGACGCCGACTATACGCTCCAGCTGTACCACAAACTGCACCCCGCGATCGCAGCGGTACCGACGACGCGTGACGTCTTATACAACCTCGAGCTGCCGCTCATCCCGGTCTTGGTCCGCATGGAAGCCGCCGGTATCATGGTGGATGTACCGTACCTGTCGGGTCTGTCGGTGCGTATCGCCGCTCGTATTGTCGAGCTCGAGACACAAATCCACGCCATCGCCGGCGGTCCGTTCAATATTGCATCGAGTGATCAACTCAGTGATGTGTTGTTCGGCAAGCTCGGGCTACCCACCGCCGGCCTCGAAAAGACCAAGACCGGCCGCTGGTCGCTTACTGCCGACGTCCTCGAGAAGCTCCGTGCCAGCGACACCTCGTTGGTGATCGCGCTTATTCTGCAGTACCGGCAACTCAGCAAACTCAAATCGACCTACATTGATGCGTTGCCGGACCTCATCGACAGCGGTCATCGGGTCCACACGACGTACAACCAACTCGGCGCAGCCACAGGACGGTTGAGTTCGAACGATCCCAATTTGCAGAACATCCCAACCCGCACCGAAGAAGGACGCGAAGTCCGCCGGGCATTCATTGCAGCACCAGGGAACGTGTTGGTTGCAGCCGACTATTCACAAATCGAACTGCGCGTGTTGGCCCATATTACCCGCGATGCGAATCTGATGCAGGCATTCCACGAGGACCAAGACATCCACGCGGCCACTGCTGCACAGCTGTTTGGCATCCCCATTGATCAAGTCGACAAAGAAAAACGGCGCTTGGCCAAAACGACAGTCTTCGGTGTTGTCTACGGCATTAGTGCATTCGGGTTGGCACAACGCACCAATCTGAGCCGTGGTGAAGCGCAGCAACTGATTGACAGTCTGTTTGCACGATTCCCCGAGGTGCGCAACTACATCGACCGCACCATCCAAGAAGCGCACCAAACCGGCGCGGTCAGTTCGTTGTTTGGGCGGCGCCGTGCAATGCCAGAGATCAATGTCAAAGGACCACGCCAACAAGCCGCCGAGCGGGAATCGATCAACCATCCGATTCAGGCGACCGCTGCCGACATCATGAAGATGGCCATGCTCCGCGTCGA
>JBFYTT010000162.1:0-3353 GCA_041300425.1 Roseiflexaceae bacterium | reverse complement strand
ATGACATACTGCAACGAATAGAAGCGACGGCACCATGGATCCTAAAAGCCAACGAAAAATCCTCCACCAGATCATAAGCACCGTTCTGGCACTCGTCGCTGCGCGTCTAGCAATCTGGCTGGTCGACAAGCTCATGGGTGAGGAGGCGTAGTCTCCGTCGCATAATATCCGTGGTATTCGGGTGGCAGCAGGGCCGCGATGTGGCGCATCATGTCGTCGGTCAATGCGGTCATTTCATCTGGATCGATGGTGTCGACGCCACTCGCTGCGCGTGGAGTCCAGGCTTGCCCGTAGGTAATGCTTGCAGGCGCACGCAACCCCCCTTCGACACCCGTAATTGCCACAGGGACCATTGCCACCCCCGCCCGCAATGCCATGCGCATCGCCCCACCGCGTCCTTTTTTGAGCTTTCCGTTGCCACTCCGGGTACCTTCCGGGAAGACAATCATGATGTTGCCGGCCTTTAGTGTGTCGACTGCCATATCTATGGCAGTCACATCGTTTTGGCCGCGACGGACGGGAATTGCTTGCATGCCCTCGAACCACCAGCGCGTGAGCGGGCCGAACAACTCGGCTTTGGCCAACCAGTGTGGGATGTGGGTCAGTGGAATGGTAGCTGCGACCAACCAAATATCACTCCATTTGATGTGGTTGACGACCAAAACAAACGGTGTGCCCGGCGCAGGCAACGTATCTAATCCACGCACCGTCCAGTTGAAAATCCCCCAGCGTCGCAGCCGTGCACTCAACCAGTGTATGAAGGCGAAATGTCGATACGCAAACATTCAATGCTCCTATGGCTAGTGTGACGGTTCGTCGTGACGTGCATAATGACCATGATACTCTCGCGGCAGCAATGCGGTGATACGGAGCATCATTTCGGTCGTGAGGTCATTCAGCGATTGCTCAGTCGTGTGTTTGGAATGCCGAAAAGAAGGCAGTTCAGAAAGGCGGAACCCAGGACCGAAGGTAATTGTGCGCTCGCCAAACCATAACGGTTGTTCACGACCAGTCAGGCCAATTGGGACAATCAGTGCATCAGTCTCGAGTGCGATACGCACAGCGCCAGTTTTTGCACGCAAGAGACAACCGTCATCCCACGTTCCTTCGGGGAAAATCACCATCGGATTGCCCGTGCGGACCCGCTCTACGGCTGCCTGGAGTGCTCTCGCATCTCCCTTGCCACGTTGGACCGGAATCATTGGTAACATCCCAAACCACCAACCCATCCAGTGTGCCAACAGCTCTGCTTTGGCAAACCACCAGATTCGATACGAACTCGGTATTGCCCAACCGATGAGCGGGGCATCATGCCATTCGATGTGGTTACTGACAAACAATAGGGGTTTGCCTGATGAGGGGAGCGCTGTGAGATGTATCATCCGCCAAGGTAGCACCCGCATGAATATCAGCAGACGGACCGAATTCACAATGCATTCTCTGCTTACCCAAGTCACCAATCGATGCATCACCGGCGCGTCCTTGACCACCTCAATTACACCGATGATGCCTGGTTGTTTTGTCTGGTGACCTCATCTTGCATCATATCGGTGTAATAGCCGTAGTATTCGCTCGGCAGCAATGCAGCGATTTTGAGCATGATTTCATTGGTCAGACGCGCCATCTCAGGGGCAGCGATTTTGTCGAGGTTCCCATCGGTTCCGCGGACTTCAGGATAATACGGCTCCCCAATGGTGATATGGCGTTTGCTGAACCATAAGCTCTTTTGCGTGCCGGTTATTGCCATAGGAACGATGGGTACTCCTGCACGCAAGGCTATCCGCGCAGTTCCCCCACGTCCTTGCAACAGCCTTCCATCATGGCTGCGTGTTCCCTCTGGGAAAATGATGACCACTTTGCCTGAGCGGGCAGCATCTGCAGCGCGATCTATTGCCTGGATATCGCGTTGACCACGGCGCACGGGGATAACGTGCATCATATGGAACCACCAACCAAACACAGAATTCACGATTTCGACTTTGGCAAGCCACCACGGACGGTGAGATAACGGCAATGCCCATCCGATGAAGGGGATGTCATGCCACTGTATATGATTGACCACCAAGACCATTCCTTGCGGTCGTGGCGGTAGATTTTCCTTCCCCGAGACACTCCAGCGCAAAAGCCCGAAGACGCGCAAGACTTCCATCGACCAAGTAATCGCTATGAAGTTCAACAGGCTCAGTACTTCTGTCATGATACGTCACACCTCATTTGGGGAGAATCCCGATATGCAATGCATAAACCATATGACCGCCGCTCCACCCCGACAGCACGAGACACGCAAAACCTACCCCGAGTCGCACGAGATATGCGGGATATTTGGCTGAATCCCAACATGGATCCTGTACAATCCTGCGGCGGATCTGCCAGGCTTGCCAAATTACTAGCCACAGCACCAATGCGCTCCCCGCATGCAGATTAATCCAAAACAGTGCATCCGGATGCGTCACTGGTGATGCCAGGTGTTTGACTGCATCGAGCGTGCCTGTGATTGTCGCTGGTATGAGACTGAACCAACTGAACATAACCAATGTATGGGCAGTTGATTCGAGCATCTGATTGCGACGTCTGTAGGCAATGGCTGCAAGAAGACATGCAGCAAAAAAAACTCCGACGGGGATGTGTACGGTCGCCGGATGCAACACAATCGAGTTGAACACGTGATTACCTCATACAATAATCATCTATATCATATCATATGCATCATGGTATGATGGAACTGTGGCTGTGCGTTCCGCGTTCTAGTGCCTTATATTCAGGTAATGACAAAGGGTTCGGTATGTATCGATCCATCGTAGGTATGCTTGTGTTCGTTGTTGGGATTCTGTACACACCGACATTGGTATCGGCACACGGGCTGGTAGCTGGGGGGTCGCGTGTCATCGAGGTCGACGCAGGGATGCACCAATTACGCATCGAAGCAATCGTGCCGACAGGTGCCCCTACCACCCTGACACTCAAAATTCTGCCGGATTCGCCGTTGGTCGGTGCAGGGACCGTCACGGTTGCCGCACGTTCGTTGTCGGGGGCCCGAGTTGCGCCACAAGTCGTTTCGATACCGGCTGGTCGTGTGACAATCGCGGTCGTGGATATTCCTATTACGAGTACAGGTGCATGGGACATCGAGGTTATCATCGATGACGACCAACGACAGCCTGGCGTTGTGCTTGTCCCGGTCATGATTCAGAGCGCTGAGGTGCCGTTGGCAACCGTTCCGTTGTTTTTTGGCTTCGGTTTGATTGCGCTGGTATTGACCGTGCAGGTGCTGTGGTTGGCTGCTCCGGCGTGGGTCGGGATGGTCAGTCGCACGCTGATGGTTGCTTCGTTGACATTTGTGGGGGCGCTTGGTC
>JBFYTT010000185.1:0-5450 GCA_041300425.1 Roseiflexaceae bacterium | reverse complement strand
CAGCAGACAGCAGATTCCACATCAAATCAATGCCGTCGGCACCATGTTCGGCATGTACTTCCTCACACAGCAGGGTGTGCATATCAGCAATTATGCCGACGCAAAACGGTACGCTGACACGAGCCGCTATGCACGCGTCTTCCATGCACTGCTCGACCGTGGAGTCTACCTCGCTCCGTCGCAGTTCGAGGCAGGATTTGTCAGTGCAGCCCACGACGCGGCGATCATCGATGCCACTATCATGGCGCTCGAGGCAGTCATCGTCGACGAATAACCATCGATTGTTCTGACAAGCACGTCTTGTATTGTCCGTTCGCAATCATGTTTTTCATTTTTTTATAGAAAAACACCCACGCGCACAGCGTGGGTGTGGCGGAGCGTCGTGCGCAGTTACGCTTCCTTTTCGGGGAAATGTTTGTCACGCCAGTGCAAAAACGGCGTTTCGACCCAATAAAAACTCACCCCAGCAAGTACAAATGTCATCGTCAAATACAGCACCAACAGGCCAAGCATCTGTGGGACCGATTCAGAAGACCCAAACCAGATGTGGGTCCGATGCATCGCCATCGTGTGATACAGGTACGCCGAATAACTCACCAGCGCCGCCCAGCTAATCGCCCGATCAGCGACGCTCCACCCGAGCGTGCGTATCTGCTCGAGGCGCGGCAACAACAGTGCCGACCCCAACGTCGCAAACACGTGTGAAAAAAGCAGTGTCGCCATAAACCAGCGTTGTGGGTCGAGCGCCAGCATATACCCGACTGCAAAGACGAATATGCCGGGTGCTACACCGTGCACGGCGAGCCATTTGAACCATTCGGGCCGGGCGCTGCGCACCCAGGCAATCAAAATCCCCCACAACATCGAGTCGATGCGGGCATACGGTGCGTAGTCGAGATTACCGGCGATATCCGGCGGCAACACCAAGCCACCGACGAGTCGCACCACAAACGGTACCAACCCGAATACCGCCAAGGTCAGCACGAACGCCCGTTGCGCAGGGAAGCGCTTGACCGTGACATACAGCAACAATGGAAAGAGCAGATAGAACAATTCTTCGGTGCCCAAGCTCCACCAGAACCCGAACTGCTCGGACACACGGGCGGGGTTCATGGTCCCCAGAAAAAACAAACTCCACAGGTAATCGCTGAGGCTTTTGGGTGCCGCAATCAGCCAGACGACGACCATCGAAATGTACGCTGCCGGCAACGTCCGGAGCCAGCGCCGCGCCAAATACCAGCGCAACATGGTTGGCTGCCCGAAGCGCGGCAGGCTGCGCAACAAAATCGCCCCAATCAGATACCCACTCAGCGTAAAAAACGTATCGACTGCCATTGCCCCGGTAATCAAGAACCAACGGAAAATGTCGCGATCTTGGCTCCATTCGGGCAACATCAACGGAATAAAGTGTGCCACCAAGACAATCAGCAACGCAGTCCCGCGGGCAAAATCCAACCCGAATCGCCGCCCCCCCCGGGGGATGACAACCTCACCCGCATAGGGTCTGCGCAATCCCATCACCACAAAAAACAGACTGAACAGTTCGCGCCACGGTGAGACAAGTAACAACGATGGGTAGGCAAACCCCGTCTGCACCTCCTGCCAGACAAGGGTGAGATAGAGCACTGCATATGCTGCATAGACTGCCGCCCCAAACCATCGACCACGCCACAACCAGACAGCAGCCCCCAACACGGGCAATGCATAGCCGGGGAGCATGATGATGAATGCACCAGTGGACATTTGCATCCGCTGCAGCACGATACGGTCGACAAACACCCCGAGATCACGCCGATCACCGTCGACACGGCGGGTCTCACTGGACAGCTGGAGCGCAGTGCGTTGCTGCGGCTGGGGCATCAAGAGCTGTACGCGCCGCGCACTCAGGTCAGGGGTAGCCTCGACCATCAACGCACCACTGCGCACGGTCACGGCCAACGGCGCGCCAGGCGGGCGCAACCAATCAAACGCGATGACGCTCCATGGAGTCCATGGCAGCCGATCGACAGCGATGATGCTTTGTCCGTTGCCCCACGCCCCGCTCCCTTCGTTGCCCCAGACCCCACTGACCTGGGTATCGTCTGATACGGGGATTTCGACTGTGCGTGGTGCCGTGCCAAATATCATGGTCAGGCATGCTAATGCCACAATACAAAGAATGCCCAGCACGATGGACGCTGAGTGGATACGTGTAGGTACTGTCACGAGCGCAACTCCGCAGTTTTTTGGTATTTTACCACGCATGCCCAAAACAGACAGGGATGCGCATCAGAATGCATCAGTATCCCATATTGTGGTGGGTCGGGTATAATGAGAACGATTGTGTAAACGGGAGGGTTGTATGAGTGCAGGAACCAAAGCCGGACTGGTCTTTTTTCTTCCTCAACTCGTCATTATGATATGTGCCACGATATTGGGATTTGTCCCCGTATTTCTCTTAGCAGGCAATCCCGCTGGGCTCATCGGGTGTTGTGTGGTGCCAATCGCCGCCCTATTGATGGCTATGCCGGCAGGGTTCTTTGCCGCCAAATGGCATCCTGACCGCGACGAGATAACCGGTCAAGCCGTTAGCGCGGGTGTGGTCGCCGGCATCGGTGCACTGGTCGGGAGTGTATTGTTTTGGGTGCTCGTCGGTGGTTTGTTTAGCACGATGGTCGACGATGCCGCACTGCGTCAGATATTGTCCCAAATGCGAGACATCCAGCCCGACATTGACCTCGATGTACCGGCACTGCGCCGCGGATTGTCCTTTGCCATCTGGGGGACTGCCGCCTTTGGGGTTGTCACTGGTCTGCTTTCCCTGGTTTTTTCGCTCATCGGCAGTTTGCTCGGCATGAGCATTGCACGGAGCAGCCTGCCCGTACCCCCTACAGAACATTCACTGCCACAATAGACAAGTTTGGACGGAGCGATGTCGATTCTCACGGTACACAACGTCGGTAAGTTCTTCGGCGCGGCCAATATTTTTTCGGGCATCAGCTTCAATGTCGCACGCGGCGAGCGGGTAGCCATCGTGGGCGTCAATGGCGCCGGCAAGAGCACCCTGTTGCGCATCATTGCCAACCAAGAAGCAGCGAACTCGGGTTCGATCTCGACCGCCCGTAGCATCCGGATGTCATATCTGGCCCAAGAGGCCCGCTTCGACGATACCCAAACCCTGCGTGGTCTGCTCGACGAAGCACTCGTCGCCTTGCATACCATGCAGAGCGAAATCACCACCCTCGAACACGACATCGCAGACACCAATCATCCCGACTGGGCCGACCGCATGGATCGCTACGGCGAACTGCTGTCGCGCTTCGAACATGCGGGTGGCTATGACATCGAGCGTACTATCGAGCGGGTGTTGACCGGCTTGGGCTTTGACCCTGCATACCACGGTCCACAGCGTTTGTCGCAGTTTTCGGGCGGCATGAAGACCCGCGCCGCGCTGGCGGCCATCTTGCTGTCGAGTCCCGATATCTTGCTCCTCGACGAGCCGACCAACCACCTCGACCTGGCCGCCCTCGAGTGGCTCGAGAAGTTCCTCAAAAGCTGGGACGGCACCCTGATTGTCGTCTCGCATGATCGCTACTTCCTCGACAGGGTGACCAATCGCACACTCGAGATTGCCTTTGGCCGACTCGACGGTGATTACCCCGGCGGATACATCAAGTTCCAGCAACTCAAAGCCGAAAAAATGGAGTTGATGTGGAAGCAGTATCAGGCCCAACAAGAAGAAATTGGCCGTCTCGAATCGTTCATCCGCCGCTACAAAAACAGCACCCTGTCGACCCAGGCACGTGGTCGTGAACGCCGCCTCGAACGCATGAAAGAAGGCTGGCAAGGCGGCAGCGGCAAGGTCGAATCGGTCATGTCACGCCCCGAAGAACAACGCAAACTGACCCTCGCCATGCAGGCCAGCCAGCGCGGCGGCGATCAAGTGATGGTCTTTGAACGGATGGAAATCGGCTACATCCTGCCCAACAACCAGCATGTCACGCTCATCAACATCCCCGAACTCGTGCTACGCCGCCAACAACGCGTCGCGCTGATGGGCGTCAACGGCAGCGGCAAAACAACGCTGGTGCGCACCATGGTCGGCGAACTGCCGCCGCTCCGCGGTCATGCCCGGTTGGGGAGCAACGTCCAAATCAACTACTATGCCCAGGCCCACGAAGGACTGGTCATGTCCAATTCGATCCTCGACGAAATGCGCCGCGTCCGCCCGCTCATCAAAGAGACCGAGGCACGGACCTTTTTGGGGCGCTTTTTGTTCTCGGGCGATGATGTCTTCAAGCGCATTGGGACGCTGTCGGGTGGTGAGCGCGGACGTGTCGCACTGGCACAACTCACCCTCATCGGCGGCAATCTGTTGATCCTCGACGAACCCACCAATCACCTCGATATCGGCGCCCGCGAAGCCCTCGAAGACGTGCTCAACGAGTACGACGGTACCATTTTGTTTGTATCGCACGACCGCTACTTCATCGACGCCGTAGCCGATACCCTGTGGACCGTCGACAATAACAAAATCACCGTCTTCGACGGCAACTACAGCGAACACCGCGAACTCTTGGAAGCCAAAGAAGCCCAATCCAAAAAGGGCACGACGACCCTCGTCAACCCCACCGTCCCCAAAGCAGCCGCTGCTGCCAACCCCGCTCCCGCCAAAGCAGCACCTACACCTGCCCTCACCAAAGACCAAGAACGCGATCAACGCAAACGGCAACGCCGCGGTGACCAAATCGAACAAGAAATCGCCGCCCTCGAAGCCGAAAAGAACGACATTACCAGCGCACTATCAGGCATCGAGACCGACCCCAAACGCATCGCTGCCTTGGCAGCACGATACAGCGAAATCGAACGCACACTACTGACCCGCTACGACGAATGGGCTGCCCTTACGGTGTAATGAGTAGTTAGTAGTTATCAGTTATCAGTTATCAGTTATCATTTTGGACGCGCTACACACTGCCGGTTACTCCCTTGGCTGTGCTGCTAAAAACCATGTGCGGTGCTTTTTGCAAAAGCACCGCACATAACAACAAAACCAATTCCTAATTCCTAACTTCTATTTATCGTGGGATAAACGACGTATCGGCGTTCAGCCGGCGCACCAGTGCGGCGATTAACTTGGCAGCATTGAGTGCATCGTTGATGTCGATCATCTCGTTTGGTGAGTGCATATAGCGATTGGGGATCGAAATAACCGCTGTCGCCACACCGCCGCGGGCGGTATGAATGGCATCGGCATCGGTGGCCGTGCGGGATGGATTTGCTTGGATGCAGAACGGAATATTGTTGGCTTCAGCGGTCTCGATCAGCATTTCGACTAACAACGGCGCATTAGCCGACCCGCGGGTCAACACGGGGCCACCACCGATGGCGATATCGCCTTGCGAGTTGCGGCTGGCATTGGGGTGATCGGTGGCAAAAGTCACATCCACCGCGATGGCCACATGTGGGTC
>JBFYTT010000182.1:0-2896 GCA_041300425.1 Roseiflexaceae bacterium | reverse complement strand
GGGCCATCTTCATGGCGCGGCCGGCACCTTCGCCGCCGGGGGCCGGCGAGGTGATGTGGTAGGCGTCGGCTGAGAGGCCGTAGCCGATGATTTCGGCGTAGATGGTGGCCCCGCGCGAAATGGCGGATTCGAGTGATTCAAGCACAACAATCGCGCCGCCTTCGGCCAGAACAAAGCCGTCACGGGTGACGTCGAACGGTCGCGATGCGGTGGTCGGGTTGTCGTTGTTGGTCGACACGGCTTTGTTGGCGTTGAAGCCGGCGATGCCGAGGGGGGTGATGGGGGCTTCGGAGCCGCCGGCAATCATGATGGTGGCAGCGCCGCGACGGATAATCTCGGCGGCTTCGCCGATGGCGTGCGCTGCGGTGGCGCAGGCCGAGGTGGGGCAGAAGTTGGGACCTTTGAAGCCATGCATCATCGAAATCTGGCCCGCTGCCATGTTGGTGATCATGGCGGGGACCATGAAGGGACTGACCCGGCCGGGGCCTTTTTCGTGCATGGTCAAGACGTTTTCGGCGATGGTGGCGATACCGCCGATGCCGCTCCCGACGACGACGCCGATGTCTTCGGCGTTGTCTGGGGTGGCAGTGATACCGGCCATTTTGATGGCTTCGTTGGCGGCGGCGATTGCGAAGTGGATGAAGCGGTCGTTGCGACGGGCTTCTTTGCGGTCCATATAATTGATGGGGTCGAAGTTTTTGACCTCGCCGCCAAACGGGTCTCGAGATTGCTCACATCACATATAGTGATGGGCCCGGTGCCGCTGCGGGCGGTCCGGATACCGTCCCACAAGGCGGGAATATCGAGTCCGAGGGGGCTTATTGCACCCATTCCGGTGACGACCACACGACGCTGATGCATGCTGGATACTCCTATCCATCGGTGACTGTTCTGTTGCAGGTATAATACCATATGCGCCTCGGAACGCCACAAAAACCGTGTTTTGAAGCATGGTGATGCAATCGATACCGATCCAACAGCGACGCGAGAGGACAGCGCATGTACGTCATTGGCACCGCAGGACATGTCGATCACGGCAAATCGACTCTGGTCGAGGCGCTGACGGGAATCAACCCGGATCGTCTGCGCGAAGAACAGCGCCGTGGGATGACCATCGAACTAGGGTTTGCGTGGATGCAGCTGCCATCCGGTCGCGACATTAGTCTCGTCGATGTGCCGGGGCACGAGCGCTTCATCAAGCAGATGCTGGCTGGGGTCAGTGGCTTCGACGCTGCATTGCTGGTGATCGCGGCCGACGAGTCGATGATGCCACAGACGCGTGAACATTTGGCGATTATCGAACTGCTCGAGATCCCCCGCGGCATCGTGGTCGTCACCAAAGCCGATATGGTCGACCCTGCGTGGTTGCCGCTGGTGGTCGATGATATCCGCCTGCAGCTGGCTGATTCGCGCCTTGCGGACGCGCCACTGGTGGTCGTGTCGGCCAAAACGGGCTATGGTATGGATGCGCTCCGGACCGCCCTCGACACCCTTGTCGATACGCTGACCCCACCGACCCGGCTGGACGAACCAGCCCGATTGTGGGTGGATCGGGTGTTCAGCATGGACGGCTTTGGTGCCGTGGTGACGGGCACGCTCCAGGCCGGCGACATGCAGGTGGGTGACGAGGTCGAGATTGTCCCTGCCGGCCTGCGCGCACGCATCCGCGGCTTGCAGATGCATCGCCAAAAGCTGCAACACGCCAGCCCGGGCGCACGGGTGGCCATCAATCTGGCGGGGGTATCGCATCACGATATCAGCCGCGGCGATTTGGTGACGGTGCCGGGTACCATTGTGCCCACCGACCGCATCGATGTGCGCCTGTCGTTGGCCCGCGTGGCGCCGCGGCCGTTGCGGCAGGGGATGCAGGTCGATGTGTTTGTGGGGGCAGCCGAGAGCGCTGCCCGGGTGACGCTGCTCGATGCAGATGTCATCGAACAGGGCGAGTCGGGCTATGCGCAGTTGCATTTGGCACGGGCAGTACCGCTCTGGCGCGGCGACCGGGTGGTGTTGCGCCAGCCGTCGCCCAGTATGACGTTGGCGGGTGGGCGGGTCATCGACACCCACCCGTTGCGCCATCGGCGCTTTCGGAGCGAGATCATCGATCGGTTGGCGGCGCTCGAGCGTGCCAGCCCGGCCGACCTGTGTTGGGCGGCTGTACGCGGCAACGCCGTCGGCATCGTTGAGGTCATGCAGCAAACGCACCTCGATCGCGCGCGGGTCGTGCAGACGCTAGCACAGATGGCTCAGGTACGCGTGCTGAACGACGAGTGGGTCATCGACGCCGCAACCATGATGACCCTCCAAGAGCAGGCCACAAAAGCACTCGACGGCTACAAGACGCGCTACCCGTTGCGCATTGGTATGCCGCGCGAGGAACTGCGGCGGCGCCTCGGGGTCGAGCCGGGGGTCTTGGAGGCGCTGTTGATGGTGCCGTGGCAGGGCATCATCGAGCGCTGCGGCGACGGGTTGCTGCGCCGGGTGGGGAGTGTGGTGACCCTGACCGATGCCCAACAGCGCCTGGTCGATGGTGCGCTGGCGAGCCTGCGACAGCAACCCTATGCGCCGCCGCCGACCGGGTTAGACCGCGAACTGCAGCAGTACCTGATCGGCAGCAACCAAATCATCGACATCGGCGCAGATGTCGCTTTTTCGCATGACGCCTGGCACGAAATGACCAGCTGGATCCTGACGACCATTGATAGCGAGGGGCAGGTGACGGTCGGGCAGTTCCGCGATCGGTTCGGGACGTCGCGCAAATACGCCCTGGCCGTGCTGGAGTACCTCGACGAAAAGCGCGTGACTCGGCGCCGTGACGACGCGCGGGTGCGGTTTTGAGCACAAGAATCACGCGTCTCCCCATCGACGTGCAGCGCCAGATTGCACATATGGGCAC
>JBFYTT010000129.1:0-5709 GCA_041300425.1 Roseiflexaceae bacterium | reverse complement strand
TATCCGATTAATCCCGTCCATGTGCATTCCCAAGGCATCAGCTGCCAAAATCTTGACAACCACATCATGGGTAGATACCAACACGGTTTGGTCAACGTGCTTCTTTTGGAGCATCTCTTTGAAATCAAGGACACGCTTGAGAATATTGCTGAAACTTTCACCACCAGGCATTTGTGAACGTGTCGGCGTCAAGCGCCATTCGCGTAGCCCGTTGCCGTATTTGGCGATGACTTCGTCTACCATCAGGCCGGCCCATTCGCCGTGGTCGATCTCGATAATGGCAGGGTCAATCACCAACGGAGTGTCAGGATGGAACTTGGCGACATGTTCGGCAGTCAAGCGTGCTCGTTGTAACGGGCTCGCATATATTGTCTGGAACGATTCGGTACTGAGACGCTCGGCGAGAGCCGTGGCTTGCTTGATACCCATGTCTGACAACGGTGCATCAAATTGACCTTGGTACCTGCCGATGCGGTTCCATTCACTTTCTCCGTGTCGAACGATGACTAAACGCATATGGTATGCTACCTCAAATAGTGAGCGTATGTTAGGTGCATTATACACGATGCAGGTCGCGATTCAGGCACTCACACCTCGTCACTTCTGAAGGAATACACCATGACCACGCCCCCACTCATGCCGCAACTGCGCTCACTCCTTGACCGAGCGGAGCCATATGCGCTGGTCTATGCACAACACCCCAACGGCGCAGCGATATATATCGAATACCTCGACGAAATGACGCGGCTGGCCGATGCCTGTAGCGTAGCGGGACTTTCTATTGATGCTGAACAGGTCCGTGTCGTCGCACTCGATGGTCGTGCGCGTCGTGATGCCGAAGGCATCATTGCGGCGCTTGGGGGAGTAGCCACACCAAACGAGTCTGGCTATCGTCGGATCCTCCGCGAACTTGCTGCACAACGACGGTCAGCCCGACAGCGCAGGCGCACCATCGCTGCGCTTGCGAGTACACTCCTCGTGCTGGCAGTGGTGTATATCGTGGTCACCGCTCCCCCGAGTGCGAATACCCCTGCGATTACCACTGCGGCGCTGGCGGGTGAGACCACCCGTGCGTATACTCTCGCACAACAGGAATACGCGTCGTTCCCCCAAGACCCCGAAGTCTTGTTGTGGCTATCAGTACTGGCCGAAGCTACCGGAGATGTACCGGCTGCAGAACGCTACTGGCAACGCACATTGGCGCTCAGTCCTGCCCCCGGCGGATTGGTCTATGAGCGCGGCAACACCCGTCTGTTGGCTGGCAATCTAGCTGCAGCACGGGTGAGCGTTGGCGAGTTACTGGCGGTGCCGCAGACAGTGCCCGAAGGTCTGTTCTTGGAGGCCGCAGTGCTCGAAGCCGAAGGCGACGTCAAGGGAGCGATAGCAGGGTTCGAACAGGCAAGTCGTGCGGCAGACAGCGCCAACCGGCAAGAAATGGTTGCGTTGATTCGCATCCGAATGGGTGGGTTGATGCGCTTTGGAGTCGACGCAACGCCCACACCTTAATCACCAAACAAATCATCAATAGTCGGTGTACCAGATATGGCTGCAGGCGCACTCATGCCTGCACGGGCAGAGTCATGAATAGCCATCGCGGCATAAAATGTCTCGTCATATGGACGGGTCCGGACGACCACAGGCATGGGTACTGCATGCCCGAGAATCAAACATTGCTGGCGCGAATCAAGCGTCGCGAGAACCGTACGGAGCGCTGCAGATCCGCTTACTCCGGTGAATACGGCATCAATATCTTTTTCGTCGTTCAGCAAAGCGGTAATCCGACTGCCTAATTGACTCATTACATCACTGTCGATAGAAGACGGCCGTTGATCAACGACGAGTAGCGTGACACTGTACTTTCGCATCTCACGTGCGATGGTCCCAAAAATTGTCTGTTTGGCAGCCTGTGGGTTCAGGAACTTGTGTGCTTCTTCAATTGTTATGACAAGTTGCGGCGGCTTATCTGCGGGGTTTTTGCTCGTCAGATAGGCCTCGGTACGTTCACGCCAGCGTTGGTGGATTTTGCGCGTTATGATGTTGGCGACGAGCATATAGTCGATGGAATGATCGAACTTGCCGAACTCGAGAACCACCTGCTGTCGTGCCATCAAAGCATCAATGAGGGTATTGATGACCGAGCCCTTAGCAGTATCTTCGACGTAGGCGCGGCGACGCAGGGCTTCGAGCTTTCTCTTGAGAGCCCCCAGCGAACCTGCATGTGTACCGGTATTGATGGCAAATGCATCGAGCGCTTCGGGCGTCATGTCGAGGAGCGTACGGAGCCAGTCACTTTTGTAGTGATCGACGAGGCGATAGGCAGACTCAGCGGCGGTCGCCGTGAGATTGAGCTCGTCGCTGATCAGCAAGATGTCTTCGACGTCTATTTCGTTGAGGCCGATGCGTATATCGTGGTCATATTGACCACCACGCCGGCGCGTCGACTCGGGATCGAGGGTGTAGATACGCACACTCGGACCAAAGATTTTGCGTAGCCCTTTGACGAACCCGCCCCCTTCCGACGTGGCATCACTACCATACTCTGAGTGCATGTCAAAGATCAGATTGGTGGCTATGCCTGACCGCATGGTACCCGACAAGAGGAGTCGGGTCAGAAAACTCTTGCCCGTACCGCTTTTGCCGAAAACGCCATTGGACCGTTCGACGAACCGTGCCAAATCAATGCACACCGGTACATCCATGTCGAGCGGACGACCAATTTCGAAGTGGGTATCATCTTCGCGCCCAAACACACGGGTAAAGTCGTGCTCATCGGCAGTATAGACGGGTGCGAAATGTGGTGGGATTGTTTTGACCGGCCGCATCTCGTCCGAATGGTCCCGTGGGAGCATTAATGAAGGACGGAGTGCAATCGTCGCGTATGTCGCCGTACCTGCAAAGACCTCTTGGAGGAACACATCGTCAGCGGGGGGATCGACAAGGACTGCAGGTGATGATGCTTCGAGTTCGACATCGGTCAGCATAGCGAAGAACTCATGTTGGCGGCCATCAACAAGCAAAAATTGACCGACACGCAACGATTCGACCGGGTGTGCGGCATCCACCCGTGCCGACAATCCCTCGGTCAATGACCCACTGATTATGACGCCGATGCGTCCGCGTGGCTGATCCATGGCACCCTCCTCTCACTGTGGTCATTATAGGATAGGCGGTTGACACAGAAAACCGGGGTATGCATGGCATACCCCGGCTCCCAAAAAAAACGGTTACACCGGCCGCGTGCGCTTCCACATACGGGCACTCCGCTTGACCGGCATGCGGAACGAGCGTACCGCGGCACGTTCGGCGGTCTGCACGTCGCGGCGGCTCCCCAAATCGAGCGTTGCGTTGTTGTACCCCAGTACACTCATGATGTCGCTCAAATGTTGTGGTGGCGTCTCACGGACGACGAGTTGATCGCCGTCGGCTTCGATGATGATTCGGCGCATCTCGGGTGTCAGACAATGATGCGCACCGCCGCGACCTGACAACATCTGCTGATACGCTCCGACCCCAAAAAACGCTAATACCATGCCTTCACCGCCGTTGGGGAGCAGGAGTGGCGGTTGGCCAGGACGTGGATAAAAGTCGTCGGTGTCGCAGGTATAGCGCCCCGCGAGACGCACCGGCCGCGCCGGCAAATGCCATTCGTCGAGCGGCAGGATGATGAACTGCTGGCCCTCGACAATCAACGTGTCGGGTAACGAGACCATCAAGCTGCCATTGAGCAGATACCAGTCCGGTGCACCGCCGCGTCCTGCCTTGACAGCGCCGACCTCCATCAAGTAGACCGTGTGTGATCCGACCGTATATCGACCGAATTCACCCACGAGATCAGGGTGTGCGACGCCCTGTGCGGCACAGGCATCGGCCAGTGCGGTCATCAGTGTCTGTAAGAACGCTTGGCAGTCGAACGTAAAATCGAGCTGATAGCTATCGGTCGGCATCCCACCGCCGAAGTTGAACATGTGCAGAGAGGGCAACTTGTGTGCCAGGGCGGCATACCGCTCTACGGCAGCGCTGAGTTGAATCTTCCAGACGTGTGCGTCTTCGATTTGGCTCCCCACCATGGCGTGGTAGAGCACAATCCGGTGTTGGGTCCCAGCCAGCATTGCAATCGCGCTATCGATCTCGCTGTGGGTCAGGCCGAAGCGCTCGCCACCCGGATGATCGGGGTCTACATCGCCGATGTCGAATCGGACCCGGACCCCAAATTGCATGGGCACATGGCAATGACTGCTGAGGTATGCCAGTTCGTCGAGATCATCCACTATCGGAATGAGGAGCTCATGCCCTGCGTCACGCAACGCCAAAATAGCCTTGCGGTAGCCGAGGTCTTTGGACCCGTTGCAAAACATGTATCGATCAGCCGGAAGGACACCCTGGCGCCAGAGCTGGTGTGCAATGATGATGTCGGCAGCCGACGAAGTCTCATAGTGCGCACCAGATTGCAGTGCGGTCCGTACGACTTCTTCTGCGAAGTTCGCTTTGGTGGCATACGCGTAGACAAACGCACCCGTGTAGCCCGCTGCAGTGCGCGCAGCTGCTGCATAGGTCTGCATCTGATGGATTTGTTTGGTAATGAGCGGGAGGTAGGATACCTCGAGCGGCGCTCCATACTGCTCTGCCAAAGCATTCAGACAAACACGCTCATCAAGGTACAGTTGTCCGTCGTGACGAGCAATAAACGCGTTCAGTTGGCCTTCGGGGTGCACACCGTAACGTTGTGCGAGATGATCGATATAGGTGGTACCGTTCAATTCAGTGAGTGCTCCTTCACAAGCAAAACGCAGAAAAACCGATCGTGGTATCACATACCACGTTGACGAACCCGGACCACGAGCATACTGGCATGACGACTGGTCAACCAGCAGGACGTTTGTGCGCGGACGGTGCGTTGGGCCACCGTTGCAAGCCATCGCTTGAGCATTCGTTCATTCCTTTGCATACAAAAAAACCAGTCCATCGCTGATGAACGGGTGTCTATGTCACGCAAAAGTTTGGTACTTGCGCCTAGTCATGTGGGGAGGGTAAACATGATCCCATTGCGAATGCAACGAACACCACACACCGACTCACAGGAGCTAGAAAGACATAGCCACCCATTCGTTTGTTTGCGTTGGCGTCCATACACCCTCTCGTAAGCCGACCGGAAGTCACCTGACACCATTGTGCGAGCGACTCATCAGAAAGAGAACCTTCTGCCGGAGGCAAGAATCATAGTAGTTTTGCTACCGGGTGTTATTGTAGTGCATTTGGGGCAAAAGTCAAGCATTCCAGCGACAATTTTTCACATGTGATTTAGTGCTTCGCAATGCACAAAATAGCATCTGCTGAACACTCACGTACGGGCGCAGTTTGATGACTATCTATGGTATGCTAGCCCCGACGCGCATGCACAAGGTACGACACAAACATGAGACGAATCATCTACCGACTCTGTGGCTTTGTGTTGCTGGTAAGTAGTTGTGCCGAACCAGTCACCATTGTACCTACCAATACGCCCACCCGAGTGACTCCGGTTCGTGTGCTTCCGATGAACGACACACCTGCACCACCAACACAAACCCGCACACCCCCCTCAGTACCCACTGCAACGCCAAGCTTGACCGCAATACCTGTACAAACTGCAACTGTCAGCACAGCCGCTCAATATGCTTTTCCTATTGCACAAGGCGCGGTTTCGTATGGCAAAGATCACCACGATTATCC
>JBFYTT010000058.1:0-4744 GCA_041300425.1 Roseiflexaceae bacterium | reverse complement strand
CGATGGTCGCAAAGCGTGGGGCCACGGTCGCCATGGTCACAACGCTGTGTGCGTCGTGTAGGCCTGCAAACGCACGTACCTGGGCTGCGACATCGCCGCGATAGATGGCCACATCGAGGTCGAGCAGGCATTCGTACAAAAACACCATGCGTTTGAGACTGAGCCCGTAGCCACGCAACACCACGTCGTCCCAGACGAATACTGCCGGGGCTGTGGGGTATTGTTGGAACGCTGCACACTCGCGGCGCAGACAATCGGCATGGATCCAAACAATTGCCGTCATGGCAGATCCTCGATACGTGCCGGCGGGGGTAACCCGCGGGCACGGCGCTCGTCGCACAAGAGTCGATACATTGCCGCCACGACCCCGTCGTGGGGCGCGACGTCAGCCACACGGACACGCACCACTGGCGCGCGAAACCACGGAATGATGAGTTGCAGTGTCGCTGCCAGCCATTCGCGATCACGGCGCACAGGGACTCGTTGCACCCATGGGTGATGGAGCGCGCGGGCCGATGTTACCCCGCTGACGAGCATGGACACGACGGCTGCAGCGGGGACCGCGCGGCGTAGGATTGCGGGCATGTCGGACCAGAGCGGCAGCGTCGCCTGAGCGTCATCGAGGACTGCCGGGTCTGCTTCGATACGGCCAGCGGGGAACGTGAGTAACGCGCCGCCAGCCCGGACATGGCGGACCGCTGCCCGCAGGGCATGGGCCCTACCGGGACCGGCATCTGGTACCTCGATGAGGTATGGAGTTAAGCCGGGCATTGCCCGCAACAGCGGACGTTCGGCGGCGATGATACGCAGATCGGCGCGACCAATGGTCTGCACAAGCGCCGGGACGTCGACCAGGCCGGGGTGATTGGCCACGCAGATGAGTGGACCCGTGCTGGGGATGATTGCTGCGCCGAGGGGATCGGTGGCACCTGCAATGCGGGTGACGAGGTGTGTGCAGGCCGATACGATGCCGACCGTGGCGGCGCGTTCGTCGGCCTCGACGAGGGTCTGTGCCAAACGATATGCCGGCCACCATGCCATAGTACGCACTAGTGCGCGCCGCAGCGGACGGTGTGTAGCGCCAAAAGCCACCACGACGTCGTCGAGGTTGTAGCGCGTCAACGTTGTGCGATTTGCCGGCATGGCGGTCCATTTCTCTTCGTATGCAACATCATTCTACCAAGGGTAGACGCGGTGCAGAAAGGCATCGTGTGTGTTGCGCACGAAAACCGCACATACCGAGGCATGTGCGGTGTGGGTGAGCCTTGTTGAGCGCTGAAGCACTACGGTGTTGGGGTACGCGTCGCAGTGCGTGAGGGGGTGAACGTTTTGGTCGGGCTCTTGGTGCGTGATGGGCTCAGGGTTTTGGTGGGTGTTTTGGACTTGGTGGGGGTCGGGGTGGACGTGCTCGGGATGATGCTGCCGAGGCGTACATAGGGGAGGAAGTCGCCCATGCTGGCATCAGGGTATTCGCCCCAGCCGGCGTAGGTGGATTCGAGCCCAAGTTGACCGTTGGTGTTTCTTCCCCAACATTTCACGGCAGTGCTTGTTTTCAATATCGCACAACGGAACGCAGCGCCGGTGCTTACTGATGTGACCGTTACCCCTGTTCCAAGATCGACGGTTGGCAAGAAATCGCCCATTTCGCCTGGTTCATTCCCCCATCCGCTGTTAGGCGAGCTTATCCCTATACCAAGATTTGCATCCTCGTTGTTTCCCCAACACTTGAGTGTATCGTCGTCGAGGATTGCACAGTATTCTGAATAGTTGCTGCCAAATATACGCTTGACCGTGTGTCCGCTACCGAGATTTATTGCAGCTAGGGCAGCGACTGCACCCGCTGTGTCACCTCGATTGTCGCTCTCGCCGGTTCCCAAGGCACCGTTGTCACCGCGGCCCCAACACCGGACGGTCCCGTCGTCGAAGCGTGCGCATGTGCTGTATGCACCCCCCGCGAGTTCAATGGGTGTCAAATATGCGGCAAATGGGAGCGTAGGCAAGTTGTCGCCCATTTCTCCGGCATTAATCCCGCGTTCTGTCGTATCACCGATGCCAATCTGGCCTGCGCGATTGTCGCCCCAACACTTGATAGATGCATCATCGAGGATTGCACAAACGCCGTACGAACGTGCAGCGATGGATACGGCAGTACGACCTGTACCGAGGTCGACTGGCACGAGTGCATTCGCTGTATTCGTGGTTGAACCAATGCCCAATTGGCCCCAGTCATTGTTTCCCCAACACCACACCGTTCCTGTATCCAACAACGCACAGGAGAAACCATCGCCGAGTGAGAGTTGACTGATACTGCCGCTGGTGCCGAGTTCGACAAACGGGAGTGCGTCGCCCATTTCGCCCGGCGCATCACCGCGATTGTTGGTATCACCGAGTCCAAGTTGCCCATATACATTGTTGCCCCAACACTTTATTTGGTTTGTTGTCGTCAACACACACGTGTGAGATCCCCCTGCATACATTTTTTTGACATACACACCGGTTCCGAGATTGACTGTCGCCAAGCCATTGCCCATTTCGCCGACCGTATCGCCACGGGTGGTCGTGTCGCCGATACCGAGTTCTCCTGAGGCGTTGTACCCCCAACACTTCACGGTGGTGTTCGCGAGCAATGCACAAGTGTGTCGTATACCGCTGGCGATTAATTGCACGCGTGAGACGTACCCGACCGGTGTACGCGTCGGCGTTTTGGACTTCGTCGGTGTTCTGGTTTTGGTTTTGGTTTTGGTGCGCGTCGGGGTCTTGCTGCGGGTGAGAGTTTTGGAGGCGGTGCGCGTCACCGTCGGGGTAATTGTCAGCGTCGGGGTGTTTGTGTGCGTCGGGGTGTTGGTCTGCGAAGGGGTATAAGTCTGCGTTGGGGTGTTGGTATCTGCGGGTATCGGTGTTGCGGATGGGGTGACCCCGTCGAAATCGACAAGAGGGAGTGAATCCCCCATTTCTGTGCTCGTCGCACCGTAATTGAGGCTCGTGCCACGACCCAATTGACCAAGAAATCCGCCGCCCCAGCACTTGAGGTTGGTCGACGTCAACAAGGCACAAACATGATAATGGCCGATGGCAATTTGTGCGGGTACTTGATTCGTCCCCACGTTGACCGTTCCCAACGTAAGCATTTCTCCGGAGTTATCACCACGTGTGTTGGTGTCACCTGTCCCTAACTGGCCGTAGGTGTTATCTCCCCAACATTTGAGCGTGTCGTTGTCGAGGATGACGCAGAACGTGTCATTATTCCCGACGATTTTTTTCGCAGTCCGTTCGCTCCCAAGATACACTGCAGGCAGATTATCGCCCATTTCGTTGGCATTATCACCCAGGAATGTGGTGGAATCTTGGCCGAGTTGTCCCTTGTTGTTGAGTCCCCAACACTTGACCGAACCGGTATCGAGGATTGCGCACGTAGAATATCGACCGGCGGTGATTGCTGTGGCAGTCCGGTCTGAACCCAAATTCACGGTGGTCAACGCGCTGCCGAGATCTGCATAGCCACGATTGGCGGTATTGCCGTAGCCCAATTGGCCAAAAGTACCTTGCCCCCAACATGCCACCGCATGGGTGTCGAGAATAGCACAGGTGTGAAAGTCCCCGGTCGTAATCGCAAGCGCAGTACGACCACTCCCCAAATCGACCGCCGGCCAATTGGCGCCCATCTGTTCGTTGGTGAGTATGTTTCCGTTGACACCCAGCACACCATAGTTATTGGTGCCCCAACATTTGATGGAGCCATCAGCCAACAATGCGCACCCATGCAAGAACCCGATGTCGAGGCTGACCGCATGGCTGGTACCGAAGTCAATGGGAGTAAGGGCGCTACCCATTTCGCCGCTCGCATCACCCACGTTTCCGTTGAGCCCATTCGCGAGCATGTTGTCCCAACCGTAGCCCCAACAAACGGTCTCGTTGTTGGTCCGGATGGCGCACGTCGTTTCGGATCGTCCTGTAGCCACAAATTTCACTGTTTGGCCGACGTCGACTGCCGGCAAACCAGTACCGACTTCGCTGGGGTCGTCTCCGTAGTTGTCTTGATTACCGAGTCCTAATTGTCCGTAGAAGTTCTGCCCCCAACATTTGAGTGTTCCATTCGTCAGTACCGCACAGGTATAGGCTGGGCCAGCCGCTACCATCAACGAAGGACTCAAGCGCGGCGCAGCAGTGACACGGGAGTCGAACGACTGCGTTCGGAGTGCGACGGCACAGCAGGACAGGATGATAAGTCCGGAAAGCACCGCCAACGAGAGTCTACGCATATAACTGCTCCAATTTACGAAATGGAAAGTATTTTTATAATAGATGAAGCCTCTTTACAGATTCTCTACATACGATCTTTACTTATTCACAGAAAACCGCACATACCGAGGCATGTGCGGTGTGGGGACCCGCGTAGTGCCCTGCATTGCGCTGAACTGTGGGGGTTCGCGACGACAGTCGCAATCCCCGAACGGGGCTATCTCAACGGGGCTATCTCATAGTGGAGCTACGGGCAGGAGCACGGTTTATCCGACACGCGATTGGGATGCCCGCGTCAGATTGTTCATCGACAGAAAAAGATAGGAACATTGTTATGCATGCATCTGATGCTCAGCGAAACAACTGCGCACCGATGTCCTCGTATGTCCCGTCAAACGGTCACGCGGTGCGTAATGGGCAGTGTTCGCAATAGATGTTATTGGTGTAGCGTTGCACGTTTTCGCGGTTGAAAAAATAGGCTTTATGACTGAACGTACTCGCAATC
>JBFYTT010000049.1:0-3475 GCA_041300425.1 Roseiflexaceae bacterium | reverse complement strand
CATTGCGCATAACGCCGAGCGAAGCCGCGTGGACAGGCTTGTGCCATCGCGAGTCGCTACAGTGGGACGACGTGTGGCTCCAGCAACTCGGGATGCACAGTGCGATGTTCGCGCAGATTGTCGATGTCGATGTACCGTTACCGCCATTAGCAGCACATTGGGCAGCGCGCTGGCCAGTCTTGGCAGGCGTGCCGTGGTATGGTGCCATGGGTGATGGTGCTGCCGCCAACGTGGGAAGCGGCTGTGTGGATGAGCGCTTTCTCGCATTGACCATTGGAACGACCGGAGCGATGCGGATCGCATTGCCTGGTACGCCTATGCCGCCTGCCGGATTGTGGTGTTATCGGATTGACCGGCACACTGCACTGGTGGGAGGTGCGACGAGCGAGGGCGGCAATGTTTTTCAGTGGGTGTCTGAAACGTTGCGGATAGATGGTGACGACGCTGCCATCCAAGATCGTTTGGGGCAGTACCGTGCTGATTCGCATGGGTTGACCATTCTCCCGTTGTTTGCTGGTGAACGGAGCCCAGGTTGGGCGGGTGATGCCAAAGCGACTATCCATGGTCTGCATTTGGGGACGACGCCATTCGACATATTGCGTGCAAGTCTTGAGTCTATTGCGTTGCGCTTTGGGCAGATTGCTGAACGGTTGCCTGTGACGGGACAGGTCATCGCCAGTGGCGGTGCACTCGAGCAGTCGCCGGTGTGGATGCAGATCTGTGCCGATGTGCTTGGTCGAACAGTCTACGCATCGGGCGTTGACGAAGCCACTGCCCGCGGGGTAGCAGTGGTCGCGTTGCGTTCGTTAGGATTCATCCCTTCGCTCGCAGCGTTGCCGACCGTGCCTACCGTTCGCTATACCCCTGATGAAGCGGCGCATAAGGCGTATCAACGTGCGAGTGAACGCCAACGCCTACTCTATGAACGGCTGATTGGTCAACCGCTGGGGTGACGTATAAGACAGTTGGTGCTACACTAGCGACATTACAACAAGGAAAAATACAATGCAGCTGACGGTGTTTTTTGATGTGCTCTGTCCGTATGCGTGGCGTGCGTCACGGTGGCTCGATATGGTAGTCGCACAGCGTCCCGACGTGCAGATTGATTGGCGCTTTTTTTCGTTAGAGCAAATAAACACCCCCGCTGACTCTGATTGGCGGATATGGAACCAAGCACATGACTATGCAGGTGCCAAAGAAGGGTGGGAGAATTTTCGCGGTTTGAATCTGTTTTGGGGGGCTGAGGCGGTGCGCCGACAGAGCCTTGCGGCGTTTCAGCTGTTCCGCGCTCACGCCTACGAGGCACGTCATTCGACCAACAGCGACGTCGTTACGCGCGAGGGGGTCGCTACGGTGGCGGCTACCTGCGGTATCGATATGCAGCGCTACCAGGTAGATGTGCAAGACCGTTCGTTGCTGACGGCGTTGCAGCGTGATCATGAATACGCAGTGGCGCAGTACAAGGCATTTGGGGTCCCGACGTTGTGCTTCGACGACCACAATGCGGTCTACGTGAAGCTCAGCGAAATTGTGAGCCCGGCCGATGCTTTGACCTTGTTTGATGATGTCCGTCGCGACTTTACCACGCGCCCGTGGTTGGCAGAGCTCAAACGACCGAACCCCTAAGCACGAGGGAGATGGTATGGCTATTACAATCAGACCCATCACGGATCTGGCGGGGTGCGCTGATTTGCAATATGTGCACAACCGGGTCTGGTCGAACACCGGTGACGAAATCATCCCTACGCATGTATTGATTACCTGGGCACATAATGATTGTGTGCTGCTTGGTGCATATGATGATAACGGCCCGCGTGAGGCGCACGGGATGGTTGGGTTCGCGTTGGGCTGGTATGGTCTGTCACATACGATGCCACCGACACTGAAATACTGCAGCCACATTGTCGGCGTATTGTCAGAGTATCGCGGCCGTGACATCGGGTTGCGGCTCAAGACTGCACAACGCGATCAGCTCATAGCCCATGGTCAAACAAATGTAATGACGTGGACCTATGACCCACTCCAAATCGTCAACGGGACATTCAACATCCACCGCTTGGGTGCGCTTTGTTCGACCTATAAGCGTGATGTATATGGCGAAATGACCGATGCGTTGAATGCCGGCGCGCCGAGTGACCGCTTCGAAGCCGAGTGGTACCTCCAAGACCCACGTACCGAACGCCATCTCGCACAGCAGTTCCCTGATTGGAGTGCGGTCGACATTGCGTACCCGGTACAAGTGGCCGACAACATGCCGCACTCGGTACAGATGCCCAAGTGGGATGGGCAAACCGTTGCAATCCCTTTGCCCGAGCAGCTCGCACTCTTGCGGACGCACGACACGCCACGGTTGCACGCCTGGCGCATGATGCAACGGCACTACTTTGAGGCAGCGTTTGCTGCGGGATACCACGTCGTCGATTGTATCCAAGTGCCCCAACGTGGGTGGCACTATCTCGTCCGGCCACGGATGTAGGAGCAACACTATGCGTATTCAACAGGTAGAGTTACGTTCGATTGATTTGCCATATGTGTCACCGTTCGAGACGAGTGGCTGGCGCGAAACAGGGAGTAATGCCATCTTGGTACGTATCGATGCCGATGGTGTGACGGGCTGGGGCGAAAGCCCAGTCGGACCTGGACCGTGGTACAACGAAGAAACCACTGCCACGGCGATGATTATGCTGCGTGACATCCTCGCTCCGGTACTGATGAAGCACGAGATTACTGAACCCAATGACGTCCAACGCATTTTTTCTCATGTCCGCGCCAATCGTATCGCCCAAGCAGGGCTTGAGTTTGCGGTGTGGGATTGGTTTGGTCATGCCCAGCAACAAAGCCTCAAATCGATGCTCGGCGGGACCCGCGAGACCGTCAGTGTGGGCGTGTCAGTCGGCATCCAAAAAGACATCGACACGTTGCTTCAGGTAGTGGGTGCGTATGTCGATGCCGGGTATCAGCGCATCAAATTGAAGATCAAGCCGGGTTGGGACATTGAACCGACGCGTGCAGTACGCACCGCCTGGCCGCACATTATGCTCCAGGTCGATGCAAATAGCATCTATACGCTCGATCATGCCGAACATTTGGCGCAACTCGACGAGTATGGCCTATTGTTGATCGAACAGCCGCTTGCACATGACGACATCATCGATCATGCCAAATTACAACGGGCAATCAGAACCCCTATTTGTCTGGATGAGAGCATCGTTTCGCCCGAGCACGCTCGCTGGGCTATCGAATTGCGGGCCTGTGGGGTCATCAATATCAAGCCATCCCGCGTAGGTGGATTTGCCGCTTCGAAGCAGATACACGACATGGCGTTGGCCGCGGATATCCCGGTCTGGTGTGGTGGTATGCTCGAGACCGGTATTGGTCGGGCGGCAAATGTGGCGTTGGCGAGCCTGCCGAACTTTGTACTGCCGGGCGACATCAGTGCCAATGCACGGTATTTTGTGCGCGATATTGTATCGAA
>JBFYTT010000016.1:0-6782 GCA_041300425.1 Roseiflexaceae bacterium | reverse complement strand
CATTGCGGCTCACGCATCCTCAACGACCGCGAGATGATGGTCGTGATGGATCCGCATCGTGCAAACAAGACCTATTACCGACGTGAGTGCTTCAATCAATTGCTTGGTACGGCGGCTGAGTTGGCGACGGATGGATCTGCACGCTGTCCCCGTGAGGGCAAATAACATGCACCCACAAGCGATCACCCCGCTACCGGTCACGGTACTGTCGGGCTTTTTGGGGGCCGGCAAAACGACGTTGTTGAATCATATTCTCAATCATCGCCATGGGCTCCGCGTGGCCGTGATTGTCAACGACATGAGCGAGGTCAACATCGATGCCCAGCTGGTGCGTCGTGGTGGTGCAGCTTTACATCGTGTCGACGAACAGCTCGTCGAGATGAGCAACGGCTGTATCTGTTGCACGTTGCGTGAGGATTTGCTTATCGAGGTGACACGGTTGGCCCGCGAACAGCGCTTTGATTACCTGATCATCGAATCAACCGGTATTTCAGAACCACTCCCTGTCGCCGAGACATTCACCTTCGAAGACGAAGACGGGGTCAGCCTCGGGGATATCGCCCGACTCGATACGATGGTGACGGTGGTCGATGCGGGTTCGTTCTTCCGCGAGTTTGTGTCACTCGATGATTTGCGCACACGAGGAGTGGCTGTTGACGAGCAGGATGAGCGGAATGTCGTCGACCTCCTCATCGACCAAATCGAATTCGCCAATGTCATCATCATCAACAAAATCGATGCTGCAACGCCCGATGAACTTGGTCGTCTCGAAGCCGCCATTGTGCGTTTGAACCCAGATGCACGCATCATGCGCGCAGAACGGTGTGCGATTGATGTGCAGGCGATTCTCAATACGGGACTGTTCGACTTCGACGCAGCTGCAGCTGCACCCGGATGGCTCAAAGAGCTCCGCGGGGAACATATCCCCGAAACCGAAGAATACGGTATCGGGAGCTTCGTGTATCGGGCCCGTCGACCGTTCCACCCACAGCGGCTGTGGGATTTCATGGCCGAGGATTGGGGCGAGGTGTTGCGCTCCAAAGGCTTGTTCTGGCTGGCAACGCGTCTCGATGCGGTCGGTATCTGGTCGCAAGCGGGTGGGCTTGCACACACAGAACCCGGCGGTTTTTGGTGGGCGAGTATCGACAAGAGCGATTGGCCAGATGATCTCGAAAGTCAGACCGCCATCCACGCCGATTGGGTCGAACCATGGGGGGATCGCCGCCAAGAACTCGTCATCATTGGTATGCATCTCGATGTCGGCGGACTGACCAAGTCTCTCGATGCGTGTCTATTGACTGACGAAGAGTACACCGCCGGACCGCAGACATGGCAGGCATACCCTGATCCGTTCGGTGATTGGATGATTCCCGATGACGGAGAAGAAGCGGTGTCGTAACCGTCTCGCCACAACGTTGCAGCGATGCGACAACGTGACGCATAGGTCCGGACTGTAGTCACTGTGTCTCGTACACAGTCTGAATAGAATGAACTTCCCATGGCGAGACGACCGCGCGTCCAGAAAACGAACTTTCCCGTCCGTTTGACCAAGACTGAACAGCAGCATGCGATGCGCTTACTTGCACAGCAGTGCTGGTTGTTTGGGTGTGATATTCGCGCCGACCACGGCAATCAACTGTGTGCGTATGGACTCGAGCGGATCCGCCCACAGAACCCACAATTGGGTAGTTCACTCTACTGCACGCCTGCAGACCGCGGTGCGACGCTCTGTTTGTGGGCATTCGGTATCTATGTGGGCTGGGAGGAGATTGGCGGGGTTTTTCTCGACCGCTTCGAATATGCTCCACGTGTGATTCGCCATCCCTCAGCCACTGCGCATCCACATCTGCCAGATGATGTAGACATCGCCAGCGAACCGCATGCGACCCACGACGATGCCTACAACCAACTCATTTCTTGGGTCATCCACTACGAGCATTGGATACGGGCGACATCCGGCCAGCAGTATCGTGACCGCTGCATCGCAGCATGGCCCAAACACCGATGGCGCATCCCCTCCGAACACATAGTGCCAGGGTGGCAACTCCTGTTAGAGCGTGCGACACCGTCGCATACGCTCGCTCGCTCATCATTGAATGAAGTATGAAGGAACGATCATGACGTATATTGACAAAACGGTGCCGTGTCGCGACTGCGGTGGATTCTTTGAGTTTAGTGCTGGTGAACAGGAATTTTATGCCAGCAAAGGCTTCACCAACGAGCCCGTACGATGCCCACTGCGCCGCAGAGCCATCAAAGGGTTGCAGACAGACGCCGGCAGAGAAGGATCGGTATGCCCACAAGACGTGAGCGCTGCAGGTCGAATCGGCGCAGCGGTGATCCCTCAACCTGCACGGAACACCTATCGCAGCGGTGATGGCGCTGCGAGCACAACGCGTCCCGCGCATCGCGGCGCGTTGCCTGCCGGTGTCGTCCAAGCGACCATCATACGGATTGACCCTAGCTGGCAGTATCTGTTTGTTCGTATCGACGACACAACAATCGATGCATATGTCCATGAGTCGCTGTTTGCACAACAGCGCACAGAAATCGCCGTGTCTGACGTCGTCTTCGTCGAACTCGCAGCAAGTGCAAAAGGCCCGCGCGCGGTATCGTTCTCGAAATAAACGTAGAGCCCGTTCACGCCACGGCATGCTTTCTCGTTGACCTACGCCCGACGCACCCAAGAATGGATTGCGCCACGCTCCCTGTGTACACCGGGAGCGTGGACTCGTTGTGCCCAGTAAAGCAACCACAACCCGGTATACTACCTCGTGGGGTGCAACAAACGCGAATTCGACAGCGTCTGTGCCTCACTCCCGACTCAAACGGACTACGAAAGGTACATCCATGGCCCTCACCACCATCGTTTTTCTCATCATCATACTGACCGGCACCGTCCTGTTATTGTGGTTGTCACTCCGCCAGTCACGCCATGTGGCACTGCATCGTGATGCAGTACCAGCCGACTTTGCCCAGGTGATTGACCTGCCCACCCACCAACACGCCGCGGCCTACAGCAATTCCAAAAGCCGGCTCGAACGTGTGGATTTGGTCGTTGGTCTCATTGTGACGCTGGGTTGGACCCTCGGCGGCGGCATCGAGGCACTGACGCAGTGGGGAACCACCCTCGGTTTGTCCCCACTGTGGACCGGTGTCAGTGTCTTTTTGGGCTTTCTATTGATCTCTTCGGTCATTGGGATTCCGCTGTCGCTGTACCGCACATTTGTGACCGAAGTGCGCTTCGGTTTCAACAAAACCACTCCCCGGATCTTCCTGACAGACCTCCTGACCTCTACTGCGCTCACCATTGTGATTGGTGGCCCGATTGTGGCGGCGTTTTTGTGGGTCATGGACGCCATGGGCGAGCGTTGGTGGCTGTATGGCTGGGTCCTGCTCAATCTGATCCAGCTGTTGGCCATTTGGATCTATCCGACCTATATTGCCCCACTCTTCAACCGCTTTTCGCCACTCAGTGATCCCGACTTAGTCGCCCGCATCGAGGGGTTGCTCCAGCGGACCGGCTTTGCCAGTGCCGGATTGTTTGTCATGGATGCCTCCAAACGGAGCGGGCACGGCAACGCATACTTCACCGGCATCGGCCCCGTCAAGCGCATCGTCTTTTTCGACACCCTGCTGACCCAACTCAGCGGACCCCAAGTCGAAGCCGTATTGGCCCACGAGCTCGGTCACGACAAAAAGCACCACATCCCCAAACTGGTCATCGCCATGGCGGTGCTGTCGTTCGTTGCGTTTGCGGTGTTGGGTTGGCTCATCCAACAGCCGTGGGTGTTTGCTGGATTGGGTGTGCAAACCCCCAGCATGGCGGTCGCCCTCATTTTGGCGGTTGTTTGTTTGCCGGCCTGTACCTTCATGCTGGATCCCGTCATGGCATGGTGGTCACGACGCCACGAGTTCGAAGCCGATGCCTACGCCGTTGCACACACCAGTGTGGATGCCATGGCCGGTGCGTTGGTTGCAATTTACCGCGAAAACGCCGGCACCCTGACCCCCGACCCACTCTATGCTGCCTGGCACTACAGTCATCCGCCAGCCAGTGAACGAGTCGCCCATATTCGTCGATTGCCTGCATCATGACGCGCAAAACCGTCGTGCATTCGCTCGCCGAGCTCCAGGCACAGGTCGATCTGCAGGTCAGCCAGCGGATTGATATCGGGAGTTGGCAATTCGATGGTGCAAAAAACGTCTTCAACATGCCGGATTTGCAAGATGCACTACTCAATGGTGTGCGTGACGTCGAGCGTAGTGCCGTCGAATCTATCCTCGTCGAAAGGAGCCAGCGCGGCACGACGTTCACCATCGGCCTGACTATTTCGTACCGCGATACGGCTGCGCAGCTGGCCTTTGTCCACGCACATGTCCAACAGATTATCGCCGAGCAGATTACCCCGACGATGAGCATGCACGAGCAGGTTTTGGTCATACACGACTGGCTCGTCGGCCACTTCCGCTACGATCAATCACGGCTCAAGACCACCGCCTACGACGGCTTTGCAACGGGCCAAACGGTCTGTGCAGGTTATGCAGCGGCATTTGCCTATTTGTGCGAGGCGCTGGCCATCCCCGTGCGTATCGTTAGTGGCGAGTCGATAACGACCAAAGTACGTCACGGCTGGAACATGGTCTGCCTCGACGGGATCTGGTACCACATCGACGTGACCTGGGATAGTCCGCACAGCGATGCACCGTCATCGCATGCTGCCTATAGTTACTACCTGCTGAGCGACGACGAAATCCAGCGCGACCACCGCATCACCCCAGAGCCCGGTGAATCGCCCTACCCTGTCGCGCGGACACGCTACCCCGAGTTCGTCGCTGCTGCAATGCAGAAGCGCCATCCCGCCAGTCCGTTCCTACGCACCATTTCGCAGCGCATCGGCCTCATCTATAGCGAAGCGCACCATACACTCATCGGTCCTGCAGCCCTCACGGACCACCTGCTGCGCCTCTACAGCAAGCGCCAGGCGCACACCATCATGCGCTATGTCCCCACCAAAGCAGGCGTGTCGGCCGACTTCAATCAGGCCTGGCAGGATGCATCGACGCAGTTCTATGGCGTCGGGTGCAGCGTCAACCTTTCGGCGTTGCCGTACACCCGGAGCGGATCACCAGACGATGTGTTGCTCGACATAACCATTGAATGGAAGAGGTAGGTTCGCCCCGATCGCCGATGGAGTGCGGTTTACTCCCATGTGGATGAAGGCATGATGTACAGCGTTGCATGTATCGGCAGCGCGTGACGTTCGCGCATGTTGCGCAACGCGGTACAGAACACAGCATCGGCGATTGACCATACGAGAAACGCGAATGCAGGTACCCATCACGGATTGCGGTACAACGCTGCCAGTGGTACGCCAGCCCGCTCGATGAGGAACACCGGTGGCGTACTGCCACGGACCAACGCTGCGGTGGCGGGGGTCCACCCGGCGAAGCGATACGTGACCAACACGTAGTCTGCCTCGTAGGCAGGCATACGGGTAATTGGCATGCCCCAGACGGATCCACCGTCGTCGCTGACAAAGCGCAAATCGTCGCGGATGATGCCATCGCGTTGGTAGGTGTGGGGCACATCGAAGCTCCAGGCTTCGATCCAGACCGTGGCATTGGGGGGTGCGTTGTCATCGAGGTACACGAGCACATCACGATAGGTAGAGGACCAATACGTATGATCCATCTTGAGTGCGCGGGCACCCGGTAGTGCACCGATCGACGTGCTGTAGAACGACAATAGGTGTGGCCACAGCATCGAGGTTTGCCAGATGGGGATTGCGATAACGGTCGCAATGATACCCCCCCAGATCCGCCGGTCGAGGGCCACCCCGCGCGAAAACTTCTGTGCAATACGGGTCAGGCTGACCCCCGCCAACACTGCAATCAGTGGAAATGACGCCATAAACAAGCGTTCGTTGTCATACACCGTGGTGCTGAACATGAGCGCGAATAAGGGCATCGTCGCAGCCAAACCGATAAGGGTCAGGTATGGTTTTTGTTCGGGCAGGGCGACGAACGGCAGTGCACCGGTCGCAATGACCGAAAACACGGGTGTGGTCATCAAGAGCATCAGCGGTGCAAAATACCATGGCGGCGGCAAATACAACGCACCCAAGAACCACTGCGGGATCTGCCAGTGGTCAACGGTGATCCAGCGGACATAGTCAATCAAGCGGGCAATGGGATCGACCCACAACCATGGCCAACTTGCGAAAAATACCATGGTGCCTACCAGCATCCCCATTGCCATACGGCGCAGGAGGTATGGGCGGCGATCCGCGATAAGCCACCACAGCCCGATGGTGGGGATGACAAAGGCTGCGTTGATTTTGGTGGCGATGCCGATACCCCAAACGATACCAAAGAGGAGGTCGATCCAGATGCTCTTTCGGTTCCTGCTATGCCAAAAGACCAACACGCCAGCTATATATGCCAACGCCCCCGGGACATCGAGGGCTGCCACGTGCAGATGAAAAAACAGCCGCGGAAAGGTCAGCATCAGGGTGACCGTTGCCAGCGCGCCCCATAACCCGACCGTCCGAAAGACGCTGACCCCGACCATGGTCACCAATGCCGTCGAGAGGAGCATCGCGGCGACACGGTACGAGGTAATCAGGCCATAGGTCTCTACCAACGGTTTGGCGACCAGCGCATACCAGAGCTTGACCATCGGGGGGTGTTCGTGATTGGGCGCCCAGTAGGTATCTATGAGGGGTTGGCTCAGCATCAGCGACGGCTCGCTCGGCAATCGGGTAAACCATTCGTGGTAC